>DLZQ01000039.1:688-11544 GCA_003447295.1 Lachnospiraceae bacterium | reverse complement strand
CACGATATGCGAATAGAGGGTAGAATTGTGGGAGTGCGTAGCACGGAGCAATTCGTAGGCATCAAAGTCGGGGGGCTTTTGATCCCGACCTCTTTTTTATAGCAAAATGAAGAAACGCTGTACAACAGCAGAATGAGAGGAAATATGGAAGATTTTCAAGACTTTCAGATCATTGATAATTGCCTGATGGTGCGTATGCCGGAGGAAGTGGATCATCACAGAGCCGCCTACATCTGCGAGGGGGCGGACAGGCTTCTGGTCAGGGAAAATGTGGAAAATGTAGTGTTTGATTTTGAAGATACCCGGTTCATGGATTCTTCGGGGATTGGAATTATTATGGGACGATATCGCAAGATTTCCTGCTTCGGAGGTCATGTCTATGCCATCCATACAGATCGGCAGATCCAGCGTATTTTCCGGATGTCCGGGCTCCACAGGATCGTAGAGATCCTGCCGGGGTAAGAGAGACAGAGCAAAGATATTGTCGAAAATAGGAAATATATGAAAGAAATCATGCAAAAAAATATGAAAAACAGTGCAATGGTAAGCGCAGAAATGAGGAGAACATGGTGGCAGACAGGGAAGAAGTGCAACTGACAGAAGAAAGAGAGAATTTACAGTATAGAACAAAGGGGAAACGGAATGAGATGGAGATCGTATTTGATGCGATTTCCTGCAATGAGAGCTTTGCCAGAGTGGCGGTGGCGGCATTCATCACCCATCTGAATCCGACGCTGGAGGAACTGGCGGATATCAAAACCGCAGTGTCGGAAGCGGTGACCAACGCCATTATTCACGGTTACGAGAACCTGTCCGGGTACAGCAGACATGGGGAAAGCATTCCGGCGTACAGCATCGTCCATCCGGGAAAAGTGCGGATGCACTGTGTCCTGGAGGGAGATATGTTATCCATCGAGATCACAGATCAGGGAAAGGGAATCGAAGATCTTAAGAAAGCTATGGAACCGCTGTTTACCACGAAACCGGAATTGGAGCGTTCCGGCATGGGATTTGCCTTTATGGAAGCGTTCATGGATGACCTGGAGGTGGAGAGCACACCGGGGAAGGGCACAAGAGTACATATGTGGAAGAAAATGCGTTGCGGAGACTGGATCGGAAAAGAGGACTGAGACATGGAAGAAGTATCAGTACTCATCGGAAAGTCACAGAGCGGGGATAAAGAAGCGAGAGAAGTACTGATCGAGAACAATTTAGGACTGGTGCACCACATTGTAAAGAGATTCCTGGGCAGAGGGTATGACCCGGAGGATCTGTTCCAGATCGGGGTCATCGGTTTGATGAAAGCCATTGATAAATTTGACCTGAGACTGGACGTGCGGTTCTCCACCTATGCCGTACCTATGATCACAGGAGAGATCAAGAGGTTCCTTAGGGACGACGGACTGTTAAAGGTCTCCCGAACGATTAAAGAGGACGGACTGAAGGTGAAGCTGGCAAGACAGCGGCTGCAGAGCAGACTGCACAGAGAACCGACGCTGCAGGAGCTGTCCGAGGAAGCACAGCTTGGCAGGGAGGCAATCATTCTGGCAATGGAAGCCGGAGCAGAGGTGGAATCCCTCAACAGCAGTTCGGGGCAGGAGGATGGCAGCGAATTGTGCCTGGCGGACCGGGTAGTGGCGGCGGCCCACGGCTGCGTGGGAGCCAGCATGGGAAGCAGCAGTGCGGTGGAAAATGATGTGGAGAAGGACAGGCTGTTAGATCACATGCTTCTGTCACAGCTGCTTGGGGAACTGCCGGAGAGAGACAGGGAGTTGATCCGCATGCGTTATTTTCAAAATAAGACCCAGGTGGAGATCGCCGGAATCCTGGGGATCAGTCAGGTGCAGGTCAGCCGCCTGGAGAAAAAGATACTGCGGGAAATGCGGGAGATGGCCGGATAAATCGAAATTTCATTAAGAATTCATAAACATAATTTTTCCTCTTCCTTTCCGTCGAAAATTCGATTATATTATATAAAGGAATGTAATTAGATAGGGCTGAATACTGTAAGTTTAGAGAGACAGTATGAAAAAGGAGAGCAGGGGTACTTATGAAAAAACAAAATGAAAACGGGCGCATCAGTGAGGATCGTCTGAGCAGAGCAAATAAGCGTAAGAAAAACAACACCATAGCATCCATTCTGGTCATGACAGGATGTCTGTTAGTACTGGTGCTGGTAACATATGTGGCAGGAATCCTGTATTCCTGGATCGACAGCAAGTTCCAGGATAACGCAAATGATCTGGCAACTGCAGCGGAAGCGGGCGGTCAGACGGAGAGTGCAGCAGAGGTTGCCAAGACTTATACGCAGGAGGAAGTGGATGCGCTGATAGCGGAAGCGAAGCAGCAGGCGGAGAATGAGGAAGAGAACAAGATCCTCTCCGGGATCCGTGATGGTCTGACCTCCGGTACCACCATGGTAGAGACCTTACGTCCCTACTATCCGGATGAACTGGTGGTAGTGAGTAACGGAACTTTTAATTTTGTTCCCATTCGTGACGACTTGCAGAAAAATGACTATGCATTGGAGAACCTGAACATTCTCGAGGACGGAGAAGTGCAGTACATGCAGGATGGACAGGTGGTATCCCACAAGGGAATCGACGTCTCCAAGCATCAGGGCAATATCGACTGGACGAAAGTCGCTGCGGATGGTGTAGAATTTGCTTTTATCCGTGTGGGACTGAGAGGATACGGTACCGAGGGTAAGTTAGTAGAAGATGAATATTTTGAACAGAATATCAAGGGAGCCCTGCAGGCAGGTATCAAAGTAGGTGTCTACTTCTATTCCCAGGCGATTACGGATGCAGAACTGTTGGAAGAGGCGAATCTGGTATTAGAGAAGATAAAGCCTTACAATGTTGAACTTCCCATTGTCTACGATGTGGAGAAAGTAAGCGGCGGCAAAGGACGTGCCAATGATCTGAGTGTGGAAGAGAGAACCCGCCTGACCGCCCTGTTCTGCCAGACTGTTCAGGATGCCGGTTACAAACCCATGATCTATCACAACATGGAGATGGCTACGCTGATGTTGGATCTGGGACAGCTGGAGCAGTACGATAAGTGGTTTGCTTACTACAACGATGATCTCTATTATCCGTATGCCTATAAGGTATGGCAGTACAGCGAAAAAGGCGCCGTAGACGGCATCAATGAGGAAGTGGATCTGAATATCTGGTTCGGGGATTTCTAGAATCCCTCTTTTTTACGAACCAGACGCAATTCTCTTCTCTTAATGGCATTATCCCACTCCATGCGTTCCCCCTCGTTCTCTAAGATGAGGCCGGGAACCGGGGTGGGTTTTCCATTGTCTCCCATAGCTACCATGACAAAATAAGCCCGGTTGATGGGGTGTCTGGTGCCGTCCTGCTCTTCGCGGTAGGTATCCACGCGTACTTCCATAGAGGTATGTCCCACGTGGGTGACTTTGCCGATCAGCACAATAATGTCATTCAGGTAGGCACCGGATTTAAAATACAGGTTGTCGATGGCTACGGTGGTGGCATCCCTGCCGCAGTGACGTCTGGCGGTGGCACCGGCTACTTCGTCGATCCATTCCAAAAGCCTTCCGCCGAACAGTCTGCCGAAGCCGTTGATATCCGGATGAATGACCACATGCAATTGATGGGTCTCGGAATCAGAGACTTTTTTCGCGGGAAGCGCTTCTGTCTTTATTTCTTTATTATCTGTTGTACTCATATTCTATAAACCTCACAATAATTATTTTTTTCAGCCCAATAATGATGACGCATCAACACATAAACGTAGTATAGCACACTCCTGAAGAAAATGCCATCCGCATAGGATTTTTGCTTTTGGGATATTCTATTTTGTGCAGAAGGAGATTCTTTGAAGAAAGGTCGATAACTGCGGGAAGCGAAACTTTACGAAAGGGGAACGGGAATGCTGATCAGACAATTATTGCTTATAGCAGCAGGAGCCAGCTATGGTCTGCTGTCGGCGGCGGGAGTGTTCACGGTGCTGGTGGCGGTGGGACTGATCCCCAGATTTGCAGGGAAAACGCACACGGCCCGTTATGTATTGTTGTATGAAGAAATGGTGATCTTTGGGACGCTGGCAGGGTGTTTCGTTACTGTTTTTCCGGAGTACAGTCAGTGGGGAAGCTTTTTGCGGGAGCAGTTTCCGGAGAAAATGAGGCTGTGGATGGCAACGGGGGTAGCAGCACAGGCGGTATTCGGATTGTTTTCCGGGATGTTTATCGGATGCCTGGCACTGGCTATCGCGGAGATGCTGGACAGTATTCCTATTTTTGCAAGAAGGATTTCGTTCCGGCATGGTCTGGGATGGGCGGTCTTGGGTATGGCTGCGGGGAAAATCTGTGGGTCTCTGTTCTATTTTGCCACAGAGCTGCACCGGACGGTACAATGAGCCGAGGGTTTCCGTCAGTGGAAGTGGTTCGTTATATTACAGGA
Source organism: Lachnospiraceae bacterium (assembly GCA_003447295.1). Taxonomy (GTDB): domain Bacteria; phylum Bacillota; class Clostridia; order Lachnospirales; family Lachnospiraceae; genus Acetatifactor; species Acetatifactor hominis. Next base: position 7,111 of record DLZQ01000039.1, on the reverse strand, counting down.
AAATGTGTACACGCAGAGCGGAAAATGAGAGATGAACGAAAAAGGGAGACAGGGCATGAAACAGCAGGTGGTTTATCTGAAATGTGACAGAAATGCGGAGGTTCAGGCACAGGATGTATTTCTGAAGGATGTGGCGGAGGTCCGCTGCCGGGATAAAGTACTGTCGGCAAAATTAAATGCCATCAAGGTCTGCCATTTTCCGAAAGAAGGGGAAAAGCGCTGCGTGATCAGCTGCCTGAAGCTGGTGCGTCTCATGGAGGAGCTCTGTCCGGAAATAGATGTGCAGGTGGTAGGAGAGACAGATGTACTGGTGGAATGGATCAGCGTGGATCAGTACAAAGGCTGGCAGCAGTGGAGCAAGGCTGCGTTCGTGTGCCTGATCAGCTTCTTCGGGACAGCGTTTACCATTATGGCATATCATAATGACGTGGGGATCAACGAAGTATTTACCGAGGTATACCGGATGTGCATGGGTGCGGAACCCGGAGGGATTAATACGCTGGAGGTGGCGTATTCTGTGGGACTGGCGGCAGGTATCATTGTGTTCTTCAATCATATCGGAGGCAGGCGGTTGACAAAGGATCCGACACCCGTGGAAGTGTCTATTAATAATTATGAGACCGATGTGGAGAAGACGCTGATCGAGCAGGCGGGAAGAGAAGGCAGGGAGATCGAGGGGGATAATGGGGAGCTATAAGACATCCTCAGGAAGATATAGGAAATGGGCGGAATGGGTTGACATAGTCAGGGATGGACGCTATAATCAATATCGTAATGTAATAAAATTGTAACAAATTCGTAAAAGGAATTTAACTGAAAGGTTTTTATGATAAAGAATAAGAAGAACAGACAGATGAAATTCATAGCAGCCGGCATGGCACTTTTCATGTTGGCATCACCGATCTCCGTATCCGCAGCCGGCAGCAGCACACTGATGGCTTCCGGTGGCATTGCATCCGTACTGGAGATGGATCGTTCCCTGGAGGAATATATCCAGATCGCGCAGGATGCGCAGGGAGCTTCCTGGGGATATACCAATATCGGTGTAGCCAATGTAGAGTCCGGCAATCTGAATATCAGAGCAGTGCCCTCCACGGACGGTAAGCTGGTGGGTAAGCTGCCCAAGGATGCTGCCTGTGAAGTCATCGAGACTAAGGACGGATGGTGCCATATCAAGTCCGGTGAAGTGGATGGCTATGTAAGCCGGGAGTTCTTACATACAGGACCGGAGGCTACGATCCGTGCGGCACAGCTGGTACATACAGTGGCAATTGCCAATACGGACGGATTGAATGTACGCCAGGAGCCCAACACCTCAAGCGAGATCGTGACGCAGGTAGGACAGGGCGAGGAGATGGAATATGTGGAGACCGGTGCCGACGGCTGGGTGAAGATTTCCATCGATGGTGAGGATGCTTATGTGTCCCAGGAATTTGTCACAGTGGAAGAAAAGCTGGATACCGCCATTACCATGACGGAACTGCTCTACGGTCAGGGGGTATCCGATGTGCGCGTAGATCTGGTGGAATATGCGAAACAGTTTGTGGGTAACCCTTATGTATGGGGAGGAACCAGTCTGACCAAGGGTGCCGATTGCTCCGGTTTTGTACTGGCAGTGTTCAAAAAATACGGTATTTCCCTGAGTCATTCTTCCAGAGCGCAGGCGAATGAAGGAACGAAGATCAGCGCTTCGGATCTGAAGCCCGGAGATCTGATCTTCTACGGTAACGGCAAAGGTAACATCAACCATGTAGCGATCTATATCGGCGGAGGACAGGTTATTCATGCCAGCAGTCCTAAGACCGGTATCAAGATCAGCAGTTATAAATATCGTACTCCCGTGAAATGTGTCCGCGTAATTCAGGATTGATATAGGAAAAAATTTAAAGTGTAAAGGCATTGTGCGTCTGGTGGCGGGCAATGCCTTTTTGACATTCGGAAGGATGCTTTTAATAATTGCGTTTCCATGGGAACTGTGATACTATTTTTTATATATCTAAGAAAGCGCTGGAATGGGTACAGTAGCAAATATAATGAAACTAAATGGGTGATGGAGATGCGAAAAGTAGCTTTGATCACAGATGGTTGGAGACGTCTGTTTACATATGCATGGCCGGCGGGAATTCTGCAGAGGATTCAGGAGACCGGAGAGGATGTCAATCTGTACATTTTCAACAGTACAGGTAACTGGAGCCGGGATGCCGGATACAATAGGGCAGAGTACAATATTTACAATCTGCCGGAGTTGTCCGATTTTGACGGGATTATTCTGGAATTAAATAATATCAGTTCTCCTGCGGTGCTTGCGGATGTGATCAGCAATGCAAAGCGATCAGGACGGCCTGTGGTATCCATTGCCAATGAACTGGGAGATTTTTATTATGTGGGGATCGATAATTATTCGGCCATGAAGCAGGTTATCGCACATCTTCATGAGGTGCATGACTGCAAAAAATTCTGGCTGTTAGTGGGAGCACAGGGTAATTACGAGAGCAGCTGCCGCCTGCAGGGAATGCTGGATTATGCCAGAGAACATAAGATTAAGATCGACAAGGACGATATCTGGTACGGTTCCTTTGATTATAAGAGCGGACTGGAAGGCTATAAACAGCTATGGGATCGGCACCAGGAGCTCCCGGATGCTGTGATCTGTATTAATGACAATGTGGCGGTTGCTGTATGCGAAGCAGCAGCACAGATGGGATTTTATGCACCGGACGATTTTCGTATCACCGGATTTGATAATTTTGACAAGGCTGGCTTCTACACACCCAGCATTACAACTGTGGGACATATCCAGGAAGAAGCTGCTTACCATGGGATGGATGTCCTCCTGCGCCTCTGGGCAGGGGAGAATGTACCCAAATACAATTTCACTGAGACGGAAATGCTGTGGCAGGAGAGCTGCGGCTGTGGAAAGGGCAGCAGCCGGGATGCCAGAGCACATCTGAAGAATCAGATCATGTACAGTGTGGAGAGCGAAGAATTCGATGAGGAAGTACTCTCCATGGAAGCGGAAATGATGCAGTGCAATACGGTGGAGGAGATGATGTATTGTATCCCTCAATGTATTCCTTCCCTGAAATGCGATGCTATGTATCTTGTACTGGATGATCATCTGAATGCTTATAAAAAAGAGGCGGAAAAGAGCATTCACCTGGATGCGGCACCTTCGGACGAAGGCTTTTATGTACACGGTTATCCGAGGCAGATGCAGATGAGCTTTGCCTATGAGAGAGACCAGAGGCTGGATCTGGACAGACAGGAAGTGGACGGAATCTTCCCCACGTTTGACTATCCGAAGCCGGGACAGGATTTTCTGTTCCTGCCGCTGCATTTCGGAGAGCGCACGGTGGGTTATGTGGTCATCCGTAATGCAGTCTATCTTATGGAGAAGCAGTACCTGTTCCAGATCATGAACGCATTGACCCGTTCCATGGAGAATCTCCATAAAAAAGAAATGCTCGCATATATGAATAAAAAATTATCCTCGCTGTATATCATGGATACCCTGACCGGTATGTACAATCGAATGGGATACCAACAGTTAGGAGAGAAAGCCTTCCGGATCTCAAAACGGAATCATCGGAAACTGCTGATACTGTTTGTGGATCTCGACAGGCTCAAATATATCAACGACACGTTCGGTCATGAATATGGCGATATGGCTATCTGTGCGGCAGCCAGGGCACTGATGCAGTGCAGCAGCCGTGACGCGGTGCCTGCCAGAACCGGCGGCGATGAATTCGTTGTGGTACAGACGTATCAGTCCGATGAAGCCTCGAGAGATCTGGTCCATCGGATCCGTAGAACACTGGAGGCGGAGGGAAAGGCACAGAAGCTTCCATTCCCGCTGACCATGAGTATCGGAACCGTAGTGACGGATCCGGACAGCAATCTGACCTTTGCGGATTATGTAAAACAGGCTGACAGCCTGATGTACGAAGAAAAAGTACAGAAACGTGCCGCCAGAAAATAAAAAGTGTATTTACAACAGAAGATTATTGTGCTATATTGAAATAGTATGATTAGCCGATGCTCAGATTACGGACACTCCGACCTTAGTCTTAGTATCAGGCGTTTAAAAAACAGGAGGAAAAAGAAATGATTTCTAAGGAAAAGAAAACAGCCATCATGAACGAGTATGCAAGAACCCCCGGTGACACCGGTTCACCTGAGGTACAGGTAGCAGTCCTGACTGCAAGAATCCAGGAGCTTACCGAGCATCTGAAGGAGAACCCTAAGGATCATCATTCTCGTCGTGGTATGCTGAAGATGGTAGGTCAGAGACGTGGTCTTCTGGATTACCTGAAGAAGAAGGATATCGAGAGATATCGTGCATTAATCGAGAAGCTTGGCTTAAGAAAATAATGCTGACTGGTGAGCGGGGTCTGCCGATTACATCGGCGCTCCGCTTTCTCTGTGTATGTGATGACAGATACTCTGTCATTGCTTTGGGTAACAAGCGGTATGGAAGTGAGCCCCGAGACCGCTGAAAAGGGTATGTTGGGAAAAGCAACATGAATTTTTCAGTAGTTTCGGTAATCCTCCAGACCGTGGAAATATTTATTAAATTATTTATATCGTAGAGTGATAAGAGTGTCCCATGAGGAACACAAAAGATAAAGTCACGTACGATGGATAGGAGGAATTTATGTATCAAAGTTACAAGATGGATCTTGCAGGCAGACCTCTGGTGGTTGATATCAACCGTGTAGGTAAGCAGGCAAACGGATGTGCATTCATGCACTATGGTGATACCACTGTTCTCTGTACCGCAACCGCTTCCGAGAAGCCCAGAGACGGTATCGATTTCTTCCCTCTGAGTGTAGAGTACGAAGAGAAAATGTACGCTGTGGGTAAGATCCCCGGCGGCTTCAATAAGAGAGAGGGCAAGGCAAGCGAGAACGCTATTCTGACCAGCCGTGTCATCGATAGACCTATGCGTCCCCTGTTCCCCAAGGATTACCGTAACGACGTAACCCTGAACAACATGGTAATGAGCGTAGATCCCGAGTGTCGTCCCGAGCTGGTAGCCATGATCGGTGCGGCTATCGCTACCTGTATTTCCGATATTCCTTTCGACGGTCCTTGCGCTATGACCCAGGTAGGCATGATCGATGGTGAGTTCATCATCAATCCCAGCCAGGAGCAGTGGAAGAAGGGCGATCTGAACCTGACCGTTGCTTCCACCAGAGAGAAAGTGATCATGATCGAAGCAGGTGCTAATGAGATTCCTGAGGCTACCATGATCGAAGCTATCTACAAGGCTCACGAAGTGAACCAGACTATCATCGCTTTCATCGACAAGATCGTAGCAGAAGTCGGCAAGAAGAAGCACGAGTATACCAGCTGTGCGGTTCCCGCTGAAATGTTCGAGGCTATGAAGGAGATCGTATCTCCTGCGGAGATGGAAGAAGCAGTATTTACCGATGACAAGCAGACCCGTGAGGAGAATATCCGCGTGATCACCGATAAGCTGACCGAGGCTTTCGCTGAGAATGAAGAGTGGCTGGCTATCTTAGGTGAGGCTGTATATCAGTATGAGAAGAAGACCGTTCGTAAGATGATCCTGAAGGACCACAAGCGTCCCGATGGTCGTGCGATCACCCAGATCCGTCCTCTGGCAGCAGAGGTAGATATCATCCCCCGTGTACATGGTTCCGCTATGTTCACCCGTGGACAGACACAGATCTGTAATGTATGTACTCTGGCTCCTCTGTCCGAGCAGCAGAAGATTGACGGCCTGGATGAGAACGAAGTAAGCAAGAGATATATGCATCATTATAACTTCCCTTCCTATTCCGTAGGTGAGACCAAGCCTTCCCGCGGACCCGGAAGACGTGAGATCGGTCACGGCGCTCTGGCTGAGAGAGCCCTGATCCCTGTACTGCCCAGTGAGGACGAGTTCCCTTATGCAATTCGTACCGTATCTGAGACTTTTGAATCCAACGGATCCACCTCCATGGCTTCCACCTGTGCTTCCTGCATGTCCCTGATGGCAGCAGGCGTACCCATCAAGAAGATGGTAGCAGGTATTTCCTGTGGTCTGGTAACCGGCGAGACTGATGACGATTTCGTACTGTTGACCGATATCCAGGGACTGGAAGACTTCTTCGGAGATATGGACTTTAAGGTAACCGGTACTACCGAAGGTATTACCGCTATTCAGATGGATATTAAGATCCACGGTCTGACCAGACCTATCGTAGAAGGCGCTATTGCAAGATGCCGTGATGCAAGACTGTTCATCATGGATACCTGCATGAAGCCTGCAATCTCTGCTCCCAGAACAGAGGTTGGCAAGTACGCTCCCAAGATCATCTCCATTCAGATCGATCCCGACAGAATCGGTGATGTAGTAGGTCAGCGTGGCAAGACCATCAATGAGATCATTGCACGTACCGGCGTGAAGATCGATAT
>DLZQ01000039.1:0-524 GCA_003447295.1 Lachnospiraceae bacterium | reverse complement strand
ACCGATGACGGTAAGGTATCTATCTGCGGTACCGATAAGGAAATGATGGATAAGGCTCTGGAGATGGTGAAGATCATCACCACGGACTTCGAAGAAGGTCAGATCTTCAAGGGCAAGGTAGTAAGCATCAAGGAATTCGGTGCATTCATCGAGTTCGCACCCGGTAAGGAAGGCATGGTACACATCTCCAAGATCGCTAAGGAGAGAATCAACCGTGTAGAAGATGTCCTGACCCTGGGAGACGTAGTAACAGTAGTATGCCTGGGCAAGGATAAGATGGGCAGAATCAGCTTCTCCATGAAGGATGTAGCTCAGCAGTAAGCTGAGAAAAATAAACCGCTGTGGGCGTAAGCCTGCAGCGGTTTTTGCGTGGTAAATTGAGATTTAGTGAAGAAGCCACGAACGCCCACGGTGGATGGAATGTCCTTCCGAGGTGTCAGGTCTCCCGGTGGGAATTTTCTAACGAAAAGTGAGTAGCGGTTCTAATCCGTACGGGCACGGCTCCAGTTGCCATCCATGGCAAC
>DLZQ01000026.1 GCA_003447295.1 Lachnospiraceae bacterium | reverse complement strand
GTGGGCTTAGACCTTTTGACCCTAGCATCAGTATAAATGAGAAATTAGAAATCAAAATGAAAATCAGGAATAAAGAAAAGAGGACGAACAAATGAGCAAAGGACGTTACGGAATCCACGGAGGACAATATATCTCCGAGACATTGATGAATGAACTGATCCATCTGGAGGAGTGCTATGAGCATTATAAAAAGGATCCGGAATTCAATGCGGAACTAAATAAGCTGTTGAATGAATATGCCGGTCGCCCCTCTCTGCTGTATTATGCGGAGAAGATGACCAAGGATCTGGGCGGCGCGAAGATCTATTTAAAGAGAGAGGACTTAAACCACACCGGTTCCCACAAGATCAACAATGCCCTGGGACAGGCGTTGCTTGCCAAGAAGATGGGTAAGACCCGCCTGATCGCAGAGACCGGTGCCGGACAGCATGGTGTGGCTACCGCAACGGCAGCAGCCTTTTTAGGGATGGAATGTGAGATCTTTATGGGAAAAGAAGATACTGACAGACAGGCGCTGAATGTCTATCGTATGGAACTCCTCGGAGCCAAGGTGCATCCCGTGACTTCCGGTACCATGACCTTAAAGGATGCCGTCAATGAGACCATGAGAGAATGGTCCAACCGCGTGGCGGATACCCATTATGTACTGGGGTCCGTTATGGGACCGCATCCTTTCCCCATGATCGTAAGAGATTTTCAGAGTGTCATCAGTCAGGAAGCAAAAGAACAGATCCTGAAGACAGAGGGAAAGCTTCCGGCAGCCGTGGTAGCCTGTGTGGGCGGCGGTAGCAATGCCATGGGTGCGTTTTACAACTTTATTGAGGATCAGGATGTAGAACTCATCGGCTGTGAGGCGGCAGGCAAGGGCGTGGATACGGCACTGACCGCAGCTACGATTGCGACGGGTTCCTTAGGAATCTTCCATGGCATGAAATCCTATTTCTGCCAGGATGAGTACGGACAGATCGCTCCCGTATATTCCATTTCCGCAGGACTGGATTATCCCGGTATCGGACCGGAGCATGCTTATCTGCATGACATCGGCAGAGCGCAGTATGTCCCCATTACGGATGATGAAGCAGTGGATGCGTTTGAATATCTGGCAAGAACCGAGGGAATCATCTGCGCCATTGAGAGTGCCCATGCGGTAGCACAGGTGCGTAAGATCGCAAAGAATTACAGCCCGGATCAGAGTATTATCGTATGTCTGTCCGGCAGAGGTGACAAGGATGTGGCAGCCATCGCAAGATACCGTGGCGTGGATATTCATGACTGATCGTTTTGACGGTAAAGCCCTCATAGGAGTAACAGACAGAAGAAAGTAAAAATCAAAACAGAAATTACAAAATAAGAAGATGGAGATAACAACAATGAATAATTATTTGGATAAAGTATTTGATACTCCCAATAAAAAAGCATTCATAGCTTTCCTTACCGCAGGAGACCCGGATGCGGACAGCACTGTAAAGTTTATTCTGGAGATGGAGAAGGCAGGGGCGGATCTCATAGAGATCGGTATTCCCTTTTCTGATCCCACGGCGGAAGGTGTGGTGATCCAGGAGGCAAATATCCGTTCTCTTAGCAACGGTATGACCACGGACGGTGTGTTTGAGATCGTGCAGAGGGTGCGGGAGCAGTCGGAGATCCCCCTGGCGTTTATGACTTATGTAAATCCCGTATTCCATTATGGGTATGAGAAATTTTTTTCAAAGTGTGAGGAACTGGGCATCAGCGCTATCATTATTCCCGATGTGCCTTATGAAGAGAAGGCAGAGGTGGAGGCTCCCGCTAAAACCCATGGCGTGAAGGTGATCTCCATGATCGCACCCACTTCCGAGAGCCGTATCCGTCAGATCGCATCGGAGGCGGAAGGATTCATCTATGTGGTAAGCTCCATGGGTGTCACCGGTGTGCGCAGTGAGATCAAGACCGATCTGCCTGCTATCGTGGAAAGCATCCGCACCGTGACCGACGTTCCCTGTGCTATCGGTTTCGGCATCAGCACTCCCGAGCAGGCCAAGGCTATGGCGTCCATATCCGACGGAGCCATTGTTGGAAGTGCCATCGTGAAGATCATTGCAAAGTATGGCAAAGACGCAGCTCCCTATATCGGAGAATATGTGAAGAGCATGAAAGAGGCCGTAGCAGAGTAGACAACGATAGGAGGTATGACACGATAATCTAGGAAACGGTTATTGCTGTAACTACTTGAGCAAAAGGAAATTAATAAGATTAAAATGGAAAGTTTCCAAATGCTCAATTGATTTAGACGTATGATTGTGGTAAATGTGAATTGTCAAGTATGTTCATTCTTGCTTCATTGCTTTTTAGATAACTTAATCGTATAATTGTATCATTGCTAGTACAATTAAAGGGGTAAAGTTATGCAAAAGGAAGCATTTGGTAAACTACTGGTAATTTTAAGGAAGAAGAATGGATTAAGTCAGAAGGAACTGGCAGAGAGGTTATCGGTTTCTACGTCTGCGGTAAGCAAATGGGAGAATGGAAAGAACCTTCCGGATATGATGATGCTTAGTAGTATAGCAGATATACTTCAGGTATCGTGTGACGAATTACATAATCCGGAAAAGACATTGGAGAAGCTGGACAATCCTGAATTTCAAAAAAGGAATGTGGAGGAGGGAGATAAGGAGAATACGGATAACACAGGGGAAAATGAGGAATCAGAACCTGAACCCCAAAAGAAAAACTATGGACGAATTGTAAGAATGTCCTTTTTGATTGGAATATTGGCGATAGTTGCAGGAATGTTTCTGATATATATGGTAGGACATAGAAAACCTGTTTTTCAGCAGATAGGAACAAGGTATATTGATGATCCGTTATGGGGAAGGGTATATGAAATTGCGTATGTAGTAAATGGTGAAATGACGAATGATAGTATTAATGTGCATTTAGATGAGGTGAGAAATACATTGGATCAAGAAGTAATAGGTACCAATATTGTAAAGACAGCTTATTATGACAGTAAGAAAGATGCTACAGCATGGAAGGAAACAGATGTAGGAGGATATGTATTTCTGAGTGGAGAATGAACGGTGAGGATACGACAACGGTTTATGCAAGAAATCATGCAGTACGCCCCATTTCAGAAAGCGATGTAATCTTATTAAAAGAATCTAATTCAACCGATACAAGTGCAGCCGCATATGCAACTGTTTCTTACGATGGAAGATAAGTTATATGAGGGAAATTGTATGTTAATAAAAGCTATTAAGAACCAAACCATTTTTTTATTAAAACAAAAAGAAGCAAGTCTGACATTTATATTACTTCTAGCGGTAGTGCTAGGAAATTATATAACGAATGTTCTCACATTTAGAGGTACAGATGTTTCACAAATGTATCAGCCAATGAAGTTATTAGCGCTCAGCCTGAATAAAGTATATTTTAGTGCAAACATTCAATTATTAATTGTGATGATTTACCCTATTCTGGTTGCTGTACCTGCTGGTTTTTCTTATACCAAAGAACAGCAGACAAAAGAAGAAGTATACATGATTTATCGTTTAGGGAAAAATCGTTATTTACAAAGTAAATTGTGGGCATCTTTTTTTACAACAACAATAGTCTTTACGGTTCCATTTATGCTGGAAATACTAATGAATATGCTATCTTTTCCCATGAATGCAATAAGAGATTTCTCAAATTTAAGCATTTACAATACAGATTATGCCACAATGGTTCATAATTACATAGGCAGCGCAATCTATATAGCATCCCCTGGTTTGTATGCAATTCTTATAACACTATTTTTTGGTGTCGTATCAGGAATCCTTGGTACGCTTCCCGTAGCAATCTCATTTGTTTTGACGGTTAAATATCGCACGTTGCTGATCTTACCGACTTTTGTTCTATTGAATGCGACTACATATCTTAATATTCTGGATAGAAATAAGAGTTCATTAAGCTGGTATAAGTATTTGCTTCTTTTTGATGATACCCCTAAAAATATTATCGTTCCACTGATGGGGGTAGGAATTATAATAATAACAATATTCGGTTTTTACCTTTATGGAAGGAATAAGGATAAATGGTAATATGCATCATGAAAAAAGAGTAGTAATTTTAATTGGAATACTTTCCGGAATTTGCATATCGCTTGGTTTTATCAGACCGTTTGACGGAGTAATAACGCTATCAGAACTGGTATTACAATTAAGTGGATCCAGAGGTGAACTCAGCATGAGTTGCAATTTAGTGGAGTTAATTGGATTTATGCTTCGTATGATGCCAAACTATATTATGATATTGGTTTTTGGGAATAAGCTGTATGGTCATTTCTGCACAGCCAGTATCTATGTGTTTAGTCGGTGCCCGAATCGAATGAAATGGTATGGAAAGGAAATGTTACAGTTAATTAATTTAATATGCATATTTGAACTGGTATTTCTAAGCACAACCGCTATTGCTTCTGTATTGCGATATCAGGTGATTTTTAGCGTAGGTGGATTTATTTTATTGGGATGCCATGCTCTGATTTTTATGTTATGGAATTTTACTCTGGTGCTGTTAGTTAATTTACTTGCGATCAATATTGGAAGCAGTGCTGCATTCACATTGGTTATGGTTGCGCAAATGACTTGTACCGCAGCACTCAGTATCATAAATATATTGACGAAAATGCAAATCAAACAAGACATCATAGATGTTTTTTTGTGGTTGAATCCAGTAGCACATACCGTTTTAGGATGGCATCGCAGCACATTGTTAGAAGTTGAGTTAGCCAACAGCCGATATTCTTTGAATTTAGTTACTTCGATATGGATTCCGGCTCTATTCTGTATAGTTACTGTATTGATGGGAGGACTATTGATACAGAAGAAGGATTTACTGGCAGAGGACATGGAAATGGAGACAATTTGATATGAAATTAATTGCAAACAATATTCATAAAAAAATAAAGGGTAAGACAATACTCAATGGCATCAGTCTGGAAATGGAAACAGGAAATATATATGGATTTTGGGGTAGAAATGGATCTGGAAAAACCATGTTGTTTCGGGCATTATCGGGTCTGATGAAGATTGATTCAGGTAATATTTATTGGAATGATAAAGAACTGCACAAAGACTTTGCTGTTTTACCAAGTCAAGGGATTGTTTTGGAGCATGCCGGCTTGTATCCTAATAAGACAGGAGTGGAAAACCTATTATATCTTGCGCAGTTAAAGGGAGTGATTGGCAAGCGGGAAGTAGAAGAAGCAATACAACGGGTTGGACTTGACCCGGCTGACAAAAGGGTATTTGGTAAATACTCAATGGGAATGAAGCAGAGACTGGTGATTGCACAGGCCATCATGGAGAAGCCAGATGTTATCATGCTGGATGAGCCTACAAATGGACTGGATGAAGCAGGAGTAAAGGAAATCAGACAATTAATTGAACAGGAAAAAGAAAGGGGAGCCTTAATTCTTTTAGCCAGTCATAATCAGGATGATATGAAGATATTGGCAGACCAGGTATATAAAATTGCAGATGGCCGCATTGAAAGAAAGGGGACAGAACTGTGAAATGCAAATGGGGTTCATGCTTTATCTTATTAATTGTTATAGTTATCACTGTATTTGGTATATTTGAAAAAAGAACGTATACTAATATAGCAGAAGATAAGTCATATTTAGATGAGCTTTACGTAGCACAGCTTCCAGAAAATATATGTCTTGAAGAGACAGAGAATTTATCGGTAAATTTACCGCAGGTCCCAGTTATTATACGGGTATCTGTACTGGGAGATGTGGAGCATATCGGAGGAACAAGCAGGCAGCTGGTCAAAGTGGAAGATGTTTATAAGGGAACAGAGCCTGCGGTGGGACAAGATATATATCTTACTTGCAGCCGTTGGTCACTTAGTTTATATTCAGAGCCATATTCCATCGAAAGAGGATTTGTTAATATAATGGAAGTGGGAGGGGAATATTTAGTTTTTATCGAAAATCAGGTAGATGGTCTTGGAGAGAAGATTCCTGTATATCAGGTGTATGTGGAAAATGCATTCACACCAATATTTTCATATCAAGAGCATGAAAATAATATTTGTGAAACAAGTGGTGAATCCACATATGTAAAATATAATCAAGTTTGTGAAAATGAATTTTTTGCTACAACCCAGAAAGGAATGGATGCGTTAGTTGGCCTAAAAAAAGAAATGATAGAAAAATATAATGAAAAGTGAAAGCTATAGTTTGATGAATCTGGAGAAACTGAATATTCAGGAAGAAATGAGCTATAGCTGTGATACCATGCTTCATATCTATCCGACTGCCAATACGGACTATTCCGTATTGACTGACAGAGAAAAGAGCATTCTTGACAAGGTGATTACGAAGTTTAGCGCTTACAGAGCAAAAGATATTGTAGAGTATATGCATAAGGAAAAGGCATATACTGAGACAAGACCGGGAGAAATCATTCCGTTTAGTCTGGCAAAAGAAATAAGAAAATTTTAATTGATTCCCATGTGCATTTGTTCATGGAAATTTGATGCAGCAGTATGATAATTACAGGTTGGGGGATTTTAATATGAAGACAAGCAAAAAATATTGGCAGATGAAAAGTCTGACCGGAGTGATTTTAGTATGTATATTTCTTACAGCCTGCGGCGGAGAAACGCAGGAAGCTGAGAGGAAAAGCACTGTGCAGGAAAATGAAACGGTAAGTACCACTACCATTGAACAAGCAGCCGAACAGACGCAGGAGACAACGCAGGAAGCGGAAGCGTTTGTGCAGACAGATACCATCCTGGAAAATTTGAAGGGGAATAGAGATCCGCAGGTGATCTTACAGGAACTGTCTGAACTTCCGTTAAATATAGAAGAACTGAAAGCCTATCCGGTGTATGTGTTAAGTGATCAATTCGAGGAGTGCAGCGGGGCAGAACTGCTGACGGAATTCTATGAGCAGTCCACACAGGGGAACCCGGCGCAATTATTGATGGCAAATGAACTCTTTAATGAAAAATGGAGCCTTTCTTATGTTGAATTCGACGGAAGTACCTATTATATGCTTAGGGGCGATGTGGATGCCGGGACTGCAGAGGAAGACTATACGGAAATGTATTTTCGTTCCCTGAATATTATCGAAAAGAAAGATATAGAACCGGACATGGCACTCATCATGATCGTATTTACCAATCAGGAAGATGTTTCCGATGAACAGGCGGAGCAGTATGTGAAATGGTCGGAAGAGGGAAAACGGCCTGATGACATAGAAATATATTATTTCTTAAATCTGAGATACGGCCTTATGAGCGGTGATGACGAACTGAAAATACTGGATGAAGTGGAGAGAACAGCAGACAGAATGGCTGTGTACCGGATCGCAAAGGATTTCACAAATACATATTTTCAGGAGGAATATACAGGCGAAGTTGAGATCATGGGCATCAAGGGACTTTCCGGGGTGGATACGGACAGCAAGGGTGACTGCACGGTGGAAGTAGAGTTCCGGCCGGTACAGGAGGACTCATTATCTTATCTGTTTATGACATTTGGATATGATGAGATGGGATGGACGATCAGTAGTTATGGGCTGGAAAAGTAGGCAGACAAATAATGCAAAAATTGTATGAAAATCCTACAAAATTTTGTTGACAAACACACGCACCCTATGTATAATAAGTCAGTGTGTGAATCAACACATCGTAGGAGACTTGTGTTTTCTACGCAACATATTGCATAGGAGTCGCTATGTTAGTAAGTTTATCTGATGTATTAACATCCGAAGGCAAGGTAGAGACTGTTGCCATTCCGCTTGAGATGACAAGCTTTAAGAGCCGCCAGGGAGATTTCTCTATTACGGAGAAGACACCCATTCATCTTACTTTTACCAACATCGGTGTGAACAAGGCAAAAGTAACCGGCACTGCAGAGCTTACCTTTGACACGAAATGTGACAGGTGCCTTACTGAAGTACCTACAGCAATGAAGCTTAAGTTTGACAGAATCGTTTATTCTCCGGAAGCGGAAGTAAGTGAGGAAGAAGATACCGAGCAGAGCTTTATGGATGGATGGCAGCTGGATGTAGAGGCTTTTGTGTACGATGAAATTCTGGTGAATTGGCCGGCAAAGATCCTGTGTAAGGAAGACTGCAAGGGTATCTGCCCTGTATGTGGTCAGAACAGGAATCTGAAGGAATGTGGTTGCGATACTTTCGTACCGGATCCTCGTATGGCAGCAATCCAAGATATCTTCAACGCGAATAAGGAGGTGTAACGATGTCTATTTGTCCTAAGAATAAATCTTCCAAAGGTAGAAGAGATAAGAGAAGAGCAAACTGGAAAATGAGCGCTCCTACATTGGTAAAGTGCAGCAAATGTGGTGCACTGATGATGCCTCACAGAGTTTGCAAGGCTTGTGGTTCTTACAATAAGAAGCAGGTCGTAAGCGTTGATTAATTGATAAATCAATGAAGCGAAATTAAGTGAAAAGAAAAGAGGAGATTCCGGATGGAATCTCCTTTTGCTTTCACAAAAAAATCACTTGCTTTTTATATACGCCTTTAGTATAGTAAGAATGAATCTGCCACCATCAAACTGTTTGGTGTGATCCACGGAGCGGTTTGATGATGAGCGGATAAACACAAACAGGTAAAGGAACGACGAAATGGCAGAATATGTAAATGTTGCTGTAGATGCGATGGGAGGAGATAATGCTCCCACTGAGATCGTAAAGGGCGCAGTAGAAGCTGTCAATGCGGACAAACGTGTCAAAGTATTCCTGGTAGGTAAGGAGCCTGTGATCCGTGAGGAATTAAAGGCATATACCTATGATGCAGAGCAGCTGGAAGTTGTACATGCTGAAGAAGTCATTGAGACGGCAGAACCTCCGGTCATGGCGATCCGTCGGAAGAAGGATTCCTCCATTGTCAAAGCCATGTATATGGTGAAGAACGGCGAATGCGATGCATTTGTATCTGCGGGAAGTACCGGTGCGGTACTGGTAGGCGGCCAGGTGATCGTAGGTCGTATCCGCGGTGTGGAGAGACCTCCTTTAGCTCCCCTGATCCCTACGGAGAAGGGCGTAAGCCTTCTGTTAGACTGTGGAGCCAACGTAGATGCGAGACCTTCCATGTTAGTCCAGTTTGCCAAAATGGGCAGTGTCTATATGGAAAGCGTTATGGGAGTAAAGAACCCGCGAGTCGGCATTGTGAATATCGGCGCCGAGGAGGAGAAGGGCAACGCTCTGGTAAAAGAAACATTTCCGCTTCTTAAGAATTGTCCGGAGATCAATTTCATCGGCAGTGTGGAAGCAAGAGATATTCCGGCAGGTGCGGCAGATGTCATTGTCTGTGAAGCGTTTGTGGGCAATGTGATCTTGAAGATGTATGAAGGCGTAAGCTCCGCACTTCTGCATCAGGTGAAACAGGGGATGATGTCCACGCTTCGCAGTAAAATGGGTGCACTGCTCGTGAAGCCGGCACTCAAGACTACTTTGAAAAGTTTTGATACTTCCCAGTATGGTGGTGCTCCGTTACTCGGACTGAACGGTCTGGTAGTGAAGACTCACGGAAGCAGCAAGGCAGTGGAAGTGAAGAATTCTATTCTACAGTGTATTGCTTTTAAGGAAGAGAAGATCAACGAGAAGATCAAAGAACAGATCAGCCTGGAAGATAAGGCTGCAGAGAATAATTAATCAAGAGAAATATTTTGAGAAAGAAGGAACTGTTATGGAATTTGAAAAGTTAAAGAAAATCATTGCTGAGGTATTAAACGTAGATCCCGATGAGATCACCATGGAGACCACATTCCAGGATGACCTGGGTGCTGATTCCCTCGATGTATACCAGATCATCATGGGCATTGAGGAAGAGTTCGATATCGAGATCCCTGCTGAGACTGCAGAGCAGGTTACTACAGTAGAAGACGCTGTGGAGATGATCAAGAACGCAGAGAACTAGTAAAGCTACGAGCCATGCAAAGACAAAACAGGAACTGTGACCGAGAGCTTGCTCACAAGGCACTGTTCCTGTTTTTCGGTTTATATGATGATGTCGAACTTCCGTAGCCCCAATCAAGGTAAGAAACGCGACACGCTCGTACTTTAGTACGATGCGCTCCTGTCGCAGAGCGTAGCGGTACATAAGCGAGGATAATACCCTCGCAATGCGTCCCTTGGGACGCTATGGTACCGACGTCTGCTTACGGTCTGCTTATTCTTATCTTGATTTTGACTACTGGGTTTGAACTATTAGCATTTGTGAGGACAAGAAAATGTTGGATGGTTATACAATGGACGTGCTGGAGCAGCGCATCGGCTATTGCTTTCATAACAAAGCATTGCTGAAGCAGGCTCTGACCCACAGCTCCTATACCAATGAACAAAAGATTAACAAAACAGAGAACTACGAGCGTATCGAATTCTTAGGAGATGCCGTACTGGAGCTGGTATCCAGTGACTTCCTGTTTCGGGAACACCCGGATGTTCCGGAGGGTGAGCTGACCAAGATGCGCGCCTCCATGGTGTGCGA
Organism: Lachnospiraceae bacterium; assembly: GCA_003447295.1. Lineage (GTDB taxonomy): Bacteria > Bacillota > Clostridia > Lachnospirales > Lachnospiraceae > Acetatifactor > Acetatifactor hominis. The sequence continues at coordinate 15,053 of DLZQ01000026.1, read as the reverse complement.
GCCTTCTCTGGCATTCTGTGCCAGAGACCTGGAGCTGGGACAGTTTATGCTTTTGGGAAAAGGCGAAGAGAATACCGGTGGCAGGCGCAGAGACAGCATCACCTCTGACGGTATGGAAGCCATGATCGGTGCCATTTATCTGGATGGTGGCATGCAGCCTGCCAAGGCTTTTATTGACCGCTTTATTCTGTCTGATTTAGAGGACAAGCGTCTCTTCTACGACAGTAAGAGCAATCTCCAGGAACTGATCCAGGGGAAACTCAAAAAAGAGTTCGAGTACCGGCTGTTGGAAGAAAGCGGACCGGAACACGACAAGACCTTCGTGGTAGAGATCGACATGGAGGGAGAATGCCTGGGCCGTGGGCAGGGAAGAACAAAAAAAGCGGCAGAACAGCAGGCGGCTTACGAGGCGCTTCTGCTATTGAGGGATAGAGGATATGTATTTAAAAAGTATTGAGATACACGGGTTCAAATCATTTGCCAATAAGATTGTATTTCAGTTCCACAACGGAATTACCGGTATCGTAGGACCTAACGGTAGCGGTAAAAGTAACGTTGCGGATGCGGTACGATGGGTACTGGGTGAACAACGCATCAAACAGCTGCGTGGTGCCAGTATGCAGGATGTTATTTTCTCGGGAACAGAGACCAGAAAGCCGTTGAGCTATGCTTATGTTGCCATTACTTTGGACAACAGCGACCATCAGCTGGCAATCGACTATGATGAAGTCACGGTGGCGAGACGGATCTACCGTTCCGGAGAAAGTGAATATCTGATCAACGGTACACCCTGCAGATTAAAAGATGTCAACGAACTGTTCTATGATACCGGTATCGGTAAGGAAGGCTATTCCATCATCGGACAGGGCCAGATCGACAAAATCTTAAGCGGTAAGCCCGAGGAACGTCGTGAACTGTTCGATGAGGCTGCCGGAATTGTGAAGTTTAAACGCAGGAAAGCAGCGGCCCAGACGAAGCTTGAGAACGAGAAACAGAATCTGGTGCGTGTGAATGATATTTTATCGGAGCTGGAAAAACAGGTAGGGCCTCTGGAGAAGCAGTCCGAGGTGGCAAAGGTCTATCTGAGGAAAAAGGAAGAGTTGAAATCCTTAGATATCAATGTGTTCTTATTGGAAAATAAGAGACTGAGAGAGCAGCTAGCTTCCGCAGAAGAAAAATACAATCTGGCAAGCACAGAACTTGGTGAGACCGGTGAAAAATATGAGGGTATCAAGGAAGAATACGAACGGATCCAGCAGGAGATTGAAGGGCTGGATGCTGCTATCGAAGCCACCAGGGAACAACTGACGGATACCGGTCTGATGCGCGGTAAGTTAGAAGGCGAGATCAATGTCTTAAAGGAACAGATCAATTCTGCCCACGGCAGTGAGAACCATCTGAACAACCGTAAGGCAGCCCTGGAAGAGGAAATCGCCGGCAAAGAACAGGAAAAGCAGGACATCTTAACCGATAAAAAGGATACAGACACCCAGGTACAGGAGATTGCAGAAGCAGCGGCGAAAGCAAAGGCTGATCTGGAAGCCATTCAGAATAAGATCACCGAGCTTAACAATAATATCGAAGCTGGGAAAAACACCATTATTGGCGAACTGAACCAGAGAGCTACCATTAAATCCAAGATGGGTCGCTTCGATACCATGATGGAGCAGATCAATATCCGGAAGGCAGAGTTAAATTCCAGACTGTTACGTGCTAAATCCGATGAGGCAGCCAGAGAAGAAACGGTGAAGAAGCTGGAAGAGACTTTTGAGACCGTGACGGAGGAACTGCGTCAGATGACGGAACAGGAAGCAGCATCCGAACTGGAGCTTGGCAATATCCGAGAGAATCTCACCGGACTGGATGCGAAGCTGCGGGAGACACAGAACCGTTTTCATCAGGAACAGTCCAAGTTAGAAGCCCTGACCAATATTACCGAGCGCTATGACGGTTACGGCGGCAGCGTCAAAAAGGTCATGGAGCAGAAGGAGAAGGAAAAAGGTATCATCGGTGTCGTAGCGGACATTATCCAGGTGGAAGCCAAGTACGAGACCGCTATTGAGACTGCGCTGGGCGGCAATATCCAGAATATCGTAACAGATAACGAAGAGACCGCTAAGCATATGATCGGCTTTTTAAAGCAGAACCGTCTCGGAAGAGCCACATTCCTGCCTCTGACCAGTATTACCAAGCCCCAGGAATTCAAGAATCCGGAGGCACTTAAGGAAAAAGGTGTCATCGGCATGGCAGACGAACTGGTAGGCACAGAAGAAGAATACCGCAATGTGGCGAAGGCTATGCTGGGACGTATCGTTGTGGTAGACAATGTGGACAATGCCGTGAAGATCGCGAGAAAATTCGATTACGGCATCCGCATGGTCACCCTGGAAGGCGAGCTCTTAGTTCCCGGTGGTGCCATCAGCGGTGGTGCTTTTAAAAACAACAGTAATCTCCTGGGAAGACGTCGTGAGATGGACGAACTGGAGAAAAAGGTGAAAAAGCTCTCTGAGGATATCAAAACCTATAATCAGAAGATCGAAGACACCAAGAGTAAGAGAAATAAACTTCGCATGGATCTGGAAGCACTGAAGACCGAGATGCAGCGCAAGTCCATCGAACAGAATACCGCAAGACTGAATATTTCCCAGGCGCGTGAGCGCATGGAAGAAGAGGCAGAGAGTGCACAGTCTCTGAAGCTGGAGGAGCAGGAGATCGAGACCAGGATCTTCGAGATCCGTTCCGGCAAGGAATCCATTACGCAGGAACTGGTTGCCAGCGAAGAACTGGAGAAGACGACGCAGGAACAGATCCTGGGCTTCCAGAAAGAATTGGAGAGCTGCAGACTGGAAGAGAGCGAAGCTTCCGCCCACGCAGGAGAATGGGAAGTAAAAGTCGAGAAGATGCGTCAGGCGCTGGATTACAAGCAGGCAAATGTGGATCGTATAGGCGGCGAGCTGGAACGTGCACAGGCAGAGCTGAATGAGATTTTAGAGGCTCTGACGGAAAATGCACAGGAAGTGGAACGCAAGAAGAACAACATCCTGGAGATTGAGAAGACCATTGCTGCTTCTCACGAGAATCAGGATGCTTCCAGGAAGAAGCTGGACGAAGACATTGCGAAAAAGGAAGAACTGTCTGCAAAACAGAAAGATTTCTTCCGCAGCAGAGAAGAAATGTCCGAGCGTATGAATGCCCTGGATAAGGAAGTCTATCGTCTGGGCGAACAGAAGAAAAAGCTGGAGGACGGCATCGAAGGTCAGATCAATTACATGTGGGATGAGTATGAGATCACCTTAAGCGATGCGGCAGGACTCCGCAACGAAGAGATGAATGATCTTCCCGCTATGAAACGTGAGATCAGCGGTCTGAAGGACGAGATCCGTAAGCTTGGCAATGTTAATGTCAACGCCATTGAGGATTATAAGAACCTGATGGAGCGTTATACTTTCATGAAGACCCAGCATGACGATCTGGTGGAAGCGGAGAAGACGCTGGAAGGCATCATCGAAGAACTGGATACCGCCATGCGTAAACAGTTTACGGAGAAATTCGCAGAGATCAGCCGAGAGTTCGATAAGGTATTCAAGGAACTCTTCGGCGGTGGTAAGGGAACACTGGAACTGATGGAGGATGAGGATATTCTGGAGGCAGGCATCCGTATCATCGCACAGCCCCCCGGAAAAAAGCTTCAGAACATGATGCAACTCTCCGGTGGAGAGAAGGCGTTATCCGCCATTTCCCTACTGTTCGCAATTCAGAACCTGAAGCCGTCTCCATTCTGTCTGTTAGACGAGATCGAGGCCGCACTGGATGACTCCAATGTAGGACGTTTTGCAAAGTATTTACATAAGCTGACCAAGAACACCCAGTTCATTGTCATTACCCACAGACGAGGCACTATGGAACAGGTGGATAGATTGTATGGTATCACCATGCAGGAAAAGGGCGTATCTACCTTAGTCAGCGTCAACCTCATTGACAAGGACCTGGACGATTAGTATGAAAATCGTGAAGAAGTTCTAAGTTTCATACAAGAAAAACGCAAGCGTTTTTCTGGATAGAATGCTGATTGGAGGAAATGGGATGAGTGAGGAAAAGAAAGGCTTTTTTGCGAGGCTGAAAGAAGGGCTGACCAAGACCCGTGATAACATTGTCCGGGGAATCGATTCGGTCTTCAGCGGTTTTTCTGCCATTGATGATGATTTCTACGAAGAACTGGAAGAAATCCTCATTATGGGAGATATCGGTGTCAATGCCACCACCGCTATTGTGGAGAGATTAAAGCAGCAGGTAAAAGAAAAGCATATCAAGGAGCCTTCCGAATGCAAACAGCTTCTGATCGAAAGTATTAAGGAGCAGATGCAGGTGGATGAGACCGCCTATGATTTCGAGAAGGAACAATCCGTGATCATGGTCATTGGTGTCAACGGTGTGGGCAAGACCACTTCCGTGGGTAAGCTGGCAGGTAAATTAAAGGATGAGGGCAGAAAAGTCCTCATCGCCGCAGCGGATACCTTTCGTGCCGCAGCGGGAGATCAGCTGGCAGAATGGGCATCCAGAGCGGATGTGCCCATGATCGGCGGAAAAGAGGGCGCGGATCCCGCCAGTGTGGTGTTTGATGCCGTGAATGCAGCGAAAGCAAGAGGCGTTGATGTTCTTCTGATTGACACTGCCGGCAGACTGCATAATAAAAAGAACCTGATGGAAGAACTTCGCAAGATGAACCGTATCATTGACAAGGAGTTCCCGAATGCCCATAGAGAGAACCTGATCGTACTGGATGGTACCACCGGACAGAATGCGTTGGTACAGGCGAGAGAATTCGGTGAGGTGGCAGACCTCACGGGCATCATTCTGACCAAGATGGACGGAACGGCGAAGGGTGGTATTGCAGTGGCAATCCAGTCCGAACTGAAGGTTCCGGTAAAATACATCGGTGTGGGAGAGACCATCGAGGATCTCCAGAAGTTCAATTCTGAGGAATTTGTAAACGCATTGTTTGATGTGAATATGGAGGATATCGGAGAACTGCATCTGCCTGAGGACGAGAAACAGACGGATACGCAGGAGGAATAACAGACAGACCAAGGAAAGTGTGACAGAAAGGCATGGGAAGAAAAATGCAGGAAGAAATGTTGACTTTAGAGAAATTTGAAGAAGCAAGTGAAATCGTAAAAAAGGTAACGTTAGAGACCAAGCTGGTATACAGTGATTATTTCAGCGCCCAGACCGGAAACCGTGTATACTTAAAGCCTGAGAACTTACAGTTTACCGGAGCCTATAAGTTAAGAGGCGCTTATTACAAAATGAGCACACTGACGGATGAAGAGCGTGCCAAGGGACTGATCACTGCCTCCGCAGGCAACCATGCCCAGGGTGTTGCTTATGCGGCGAAATGCTACGGCAGCAAGGCCACCATCGTAATGCCCACCACCACACCTCTGATCAAGGTAAACCGTACCAGAGGGTACGGCGCAGAGGTAGTACTGCACGGTGATGTCTATGATGAGGCATGCGCAAAAGCATATGAACTGGCAGAAGAACATGGCTATACCTTCATTCATCCGTTTGATGATCTGACTGTGGCGACCGGTCAGGGTACCATTGCTATGGAGATCTTCAAGGAACTTCCCCTGGTAGACTACATTTTAGTTCCTATTGGTGGCGGCGGACTGGCAACCGGTGTCTCCACACTGGCAAAACTGTTGAACCCGAAGATCAAGGTCATCGGTGTAGAACCTGCGGGAGCTAACTGCATGCAGGTATCCTTAAAGAACGGCAAGGTAACCACCCTGCCCAAGGTCAACACCATTGCAGACGGTACTGCGGTTAAGACTCCCGGAAGTAAGATCTTCCCGTACTTACAGAAGAATCTGGACGACGTGATTACCGTGGAGGATGAGGACCTGGTAGTAGCCTTCCTGGATATGGTGGAGAACCACAAGATGATCGTGGAGAATTCCGGACTGCTGACCGTGGCAGCCTTAAAACAGTTAAATGTGAAGGATAAGCGTATTGTATCTATCTTAAGCGGCGGTAATATGGATGTCATCACCATGTCCTCTGTAGTACAGCAGGGCCTGATCTTAAGAGACCGTATCTTCACTGTATCCGTATTGCTTCCCGACAAGCCCGGTGAGCTGTGCAGAGTATCCGGTATCATTGCCGGTGTTAACGGTAATGTTATCAAGCTGGAGCATAACCAGTTTGTATCCATCAACCGTAGTGCTGCCGTGGAACTGCGTATCACACTGGAAGCTTTCGGTACCGAGCATAAGAAAGAGATCATTGCTGCCCTGGAAAAAGAAGGCTATCAGCCCAAGGTAGTCAGAGCAAATATATAATTGTGCAGAGTCATGCAGATGTCGCTGCATAGTTTCTTAGAAAAGAAGTGAATGCATCACCGATAAAAGCCGCATATTATAGATATGCGGCTTTTATGTGTGGAAATGGAGAGAAATATGGCGAAAAAGACTGAAAAAGAACTGGAAATACAAAGACTGGATAAAAAGACACCCCTGCAGATGTTCCGGGATTATGTAATGATCACGGTGGCATCCTTTGTCTATGCGGTATCCGTCAGCATGTTTTTGGATCCGAACTCCCTGGCACCCGGCGGTATCACCGGTATTGCCATTATTTTAAACCGTCTGTTCGGGATTGAGACAGGTACCTGGATGTTACTCATCAACATTCCAATCCTGCTGATCGGTATCTGGAAATTCGGATTGCGATTTATTTTGTCTACGATCTATTGTACGGCAATGACTTCATTATTTACAAACTTATTGACACCGGTAGGAGCAGTGACCACAGATCCATTGCTTTCCTCTCTGACCGGAAGTGCCCTGATGGCAGTATCTATGGGATGGGTGTTCAAGGCAGGATCCACTACGGGAGGAACAGATATTATTATCAAATTACTGCGTTTGAAATTCCCGTACCTCAAGACGGGAGCATTGTTTTTCCTGACAGATGTGGTTATTGTCATAGCATCGGCGTTTGTATTCCGGAATATTGACAAGGCACTGTATGCCGGTATCGTGGTCATTATCACATCAGTGGTGCTGGATGTGGTATTGTACGGCCGTGATGAGGCGAAGCTGATCTATATTATCAGCGACCATGCGGAAAGAATCGCAGGGAGACTTTTGGAGGAACTGGATATCGGAGTAACTTATGTACAGGGCAGTGGTGCTTACAGCGGCAAGGAGAAGAGCGTCATCATGTGCGCCATGAAGAAAAACATTTCTCCCAAGGCAGAGGAGATCGTAAAGGAAGAGGATCCCCTGGCATTTATGATCGTCACCAGTGCCACGGAGATCTTCGGGGAGGGCTATAAGAGCTATTTCAGTGAGAAACTGTGATGCTGAACATAAAATTTAAGTAAAAAAACAGCTGAAAGGGCTTACATTTTCGAAGAGAATCATCTATAATAGCGTCGTGTCCGGAAGGGCAGACGCTATTTTTCACTGTGGTGCACCCGCAGCGCACGTTTCTAACCGGTGCAAGTCCGGAATCCGCCCGGCAAATCTCTGTTCCGATGTAGTAATCGCATATCAGGCTATGCATGAGGGCAAGACTGCTGCTCAGGTCAAAACTCAGTAGCTACACCGAAGCATGCATGGAGATATGGTAGTTGGATTGAGAGAAAGAAACCTACCCAATATTCGCATATCGTGGGATTATCATCCCGCTTTTATGCTCATATCGGGGCGGGTCGCAAGGTCTTTCACCCACTTATGAGCAAGCTCATATGGGCTTAGACCTTTTGACCCTGGCATCATATAATAGTAAAAATAAGCAGATAGAGAATCGCATGGCAAAATGTGCGATGACACTTATAGGAGTCAGGGAACATGAACGATATAACTTTGACAAAAGAGGAAAAACAGTATAAACGGCTCACCGAGGAGCCGGTGGCGCGGCTGATCCTGGAACTGGGACTGCCCACTACCATCAGTATGCTGATCACGAATCTGTATAATATGGTGGATACCTGGTTCGTAAGCCAGTTAGGCACCAGTGCCACCGGAGCGGTAGGTGTGGTGTTTGGGTTGATGGCTATTATTCAGGCGTTTGGCTTTATGTTCGGTCATGGCGCCGGGAGCAATATCAGCAGGTTGTTAGGAGCTCATGAAAAGGAGCGGGCGAAAGCCTTTTCCGCCACGGGATTTTATCTGGCGGTGGGAGCCGGAGTGTTGATCGCGATTATCGGTATTGTGGATCTGAACGGATTGTGCAGATTGCTTGGAAGTACGGAGACCATCCTTCCCTATGCGAGAATCTATGCTTTCTATATTCTGGTGTCGGCACCGGCAATGGCATCCAGTTGTGTGATGAACAATGTGCTCCGGTATGAAGGCTATGCCAATCTCGCGATGGTGGGACTGGTCTTAGGCGGTATCTTAAATATGGCGGGAGATGCCATCCTTATGTGGGGCTTAAATCTGGGGATCCGGGGAGCGGCAATTTCCACTATGATCTCCCAGTACATATCCTTTGGGATCCTGTTATTCTTTTTCCTGCGTGGAAAGACACAGAGCAGCCTGGCACCGAAATATTTTACCTGGGAATTTGCCGTACATAAGAACATTCTTACAGCAGGCTTCCCCAGTATGATGCGGCAGGGACTGACCAGCGTGTCCACTATGGTGCTGAATGCGCAGGCGGCAGTCTACGGAGATATTGCCATTGCTGCCATGAGCGTGGTATCCCGTATTTTCAATTTCGTATTCAGTGTGGCCCTGGGCATCGGTCAGGGCTTCCAGCCGGTATCATCCTTCAATTATGGGGCAAAGAAGTATTCCCGTGTAAGGAAAGCGTTCTGGTTCACATTGTGTGCCAGCCTGGTGACCATGGCAGTGTTCGCAGGGGTGGTGTATGTATTCCGCAGAGAGCTGCTGTTGGAATTCCTTACGGATATGGACGCTTATGAGATCGCATTTTATGCGTTGCAGATCCAGTGCCTGACGCTGCCGTTTATTCCGGTATGTATCTGCGGCAACATGCTGTTCCAGTCCATCGGAAAGGGCGGCAGGGCGACGATCTTAGCATCCTTCCGAAGTGGCACCATCTACATTCCGGCGCTGCTGATCCTGACGACGCTTTGGGGAATTCGGGGCATCCAGTGGTCACAGCCCGTGTCCGATATTTTAGCTGCGGTTTTGTCATTGCCGGTGGCAGTGGTGTTCTTAAGGGGACTGCCGGAAGATGGTGTGGAAGTATAGAGAAGAATGAGATCCCTTCGTCATAAGACGGAGGGATTTTTATGTACAGATGTAATCATACGCAGGAATAAGTATCTGCCTTGATCTGTGAAGCTGTTGACATTAAATAATCCACATGATACAATATATTTAACAATTAGACTAAATGTTAAATGATTGGATGAAAGGATGTGATTCATTTTTGGGAATACAGGATACATTGAAAGCGTTGGCAGATCCTATAAGGCGTGAAATACTAAATCTTCTGAAAAACGGTCGATTGTCGGCAGGAGAGATCTGCGAACATTTTCCGGTGACGGGGGCTTCCATATCGAGGCATTTGTCGGTGCTAAAGGAGGCAGATCTGATCCGGGACAAGCGGGAAGGAAAGTTTATTTATTATGAACTGAATGCTTCCGTGCTGGAAGAAATCATGTTATGGATCACAGATTTGAAAGGAGCATCGGATAATGAAGGAAATGATACAGAAAAATAAAGGCAGGCTGATCTGCTCGGCATTTGTTATGTGCGTGGGAATGATATTGGGATATACCTGTGAGAACAGTCTGTGGGTAAACGGCACTTTTGCAGTGACTTATGTGATAGCAATTGCAGTAACTTTTTACGACAACAGAAACAGGCAGCAGAGTGACAAGGTCATAAGAATGGTTACGTGGATCGTGCCGGGAATGACATTACTCTATAACGGCATCGCCAGATGGATCGATATGGGTGTAACGAAAGAGAATCTGCTCATGGCAATTTTGTATGTCGGAATGGGATTGCTATTTGTTATTGTGGGCAATTATCTGCCCAAGGTGAAACCGAACCGCACCATCGGCATCCGCGTCGTATGGGCATTGCAGGATGAGGAGAACTGGAATGCCACGCACCGCTTCAGTGGAAAAATATGGGTGGCAGCAGGACTGTTGAGTATGAGCTGTGGACTGTTCAGTGACAGCATGGCTGCATTATTTCTGTTTATTGTCGCTATCACGGCAGCAGCTTTTGGCAGCATCCTGTATTCTTATCTCTATTATAGAAAGAAGTTGCGCACCGGAAAAGGGCTGGCAGTACACTACAACCATAAAGTGGTTGCGGTCTATGTGTTTATAATGGTCGCGTGTGTGCTATTTACGGTATGGACGTTATATACGGGAAAAATCGAGATCTGTTACGGAGAAAATGAATTTACTGTTCAGGCGGAGGGCTGGCAGGATTACACAGTGAAATATGACGCTATCGAAAGCATTGCTTACGAAGAGAATATGTTCCGGGATACGAATACAATCCGGACGAACGGTTTTGGCAACCTGAAATATTCCATGGGACATTTTCGCGATGAAATCCACGCAGATTACATCCGCTATACTCATAACGACTGTGATACTTATGTAGTCATGGAAGTAGAGGGGAGCACCGTTATTCTAAACGGTGCAGATGATGCGAAGACCCGGGAGATCTACAATAATATCAAGGACAGGATGGGTAAATAATACTTATACATGAGATAATATTTCATTTATATCATAATACGATATTGCAGAAATGAAGTTTTATTTGTGGTGTATTTGGTTGTTTAAAGTATAATTTCATGATAAGCTATTCGTATATTAATAATTATTTTGAATGAGATAAGGCAGGGGTAAAATAAGGGAAGGAGAGCCAGCGTGCGATGATGGATGAAAAAATCAAAAATTTCAGTGAACTGGAGTTTGCTGTATTCTGCATTGAAAATGTAGCGGCAAAGTTGGGCGTGGATGCAGAACGTGTCTATCAGGCATTTACTGAACAGAGTGACATTCTGAACGGTTATATCGTGCCGGAATATGAAGTGTTGCATACCCAGAGCCGGGAATATATCGTTAATGACCTCCTTGATGTGATGAAAGAAAGGGGAGTGGAAGTATGATCCTCTATCATGGTTCCTTTTTAGAGATTGCAAAGCCGGATCTGGTTCATTCCCGTTCCAATGTAGATTTCGGGCGTGGCTTCTATGTCACGCCGCTATATGAACAGGCGGCGAAGTGGTGCGGAAAGTTCAAACGTCGGGGGAAAGACGGCGTTATCTCCCGGTATGGATATGATGAAAACCGGGGAAACGAACTCAAAACACTGAAATTTGATTCCTATTCCGAAGAATGGCTGGATTTCATTCTGAGTTGCCGAAGCGGAAAAGATTCAACAGATTATGACCTTGTTGTGGGTGGTGTTGCCAATGATAAGGTGTTTAATACCGTGGAGCTGTTTTTTGACGGGCTGATTGATAAAACAGAAGCTATCAACCGCCTGCGGTATGAAAAACCGAACCTGCAAATTTGTTTTCGCACAGAGAAAGCACTGAGTCTGTTGCGCTTTGAAGGGAGTGAAACGCTATGACAGCGAACCCGATTTTGCTTCAGAAAAAATATAGCCGTGTTATTGAATGTTTTGCTAAACAGCAGGGACTTTCGCTGGATGCGGCTTTGGAATTCTTTTATCATTCCCAGGTCTATCAGCTGATCCGTGAAGGTGTTTCGGATATGCACTGTATGAGTGATGAATATTTAGCAGAAGAACTGGAACAGGAATATGTTGAGAAAAATGCAGGATACCATGGAAAGTGATTTATGTATATAGTGACAGGTACATGCAGATAATAACATATAATTTATGCGAAAGGGTGGTTACAGGATGCTGAAACAGTGGATCCCGGCGGCAAAGCCGGACAAAGAGGAACTGGACAAACGACTGGATGCAGCGCAGGAGGAGCTTTTAAGACTCCAGATGCAGATCAAGGAGCATAAGCTCCCGGTGCTGGTGCTGATCGAGGGCTGGGGTGCGGCAGGCAAGGGCAGTACCATCGGTGGAATTATTAAAAATATCGATCCAAGATTCTTCAAGGTGGCTTCCATGTCCGCACCGACGGAGGAAGAGAAGCGGAAGCCCTTCCTGTATCGGTACTTTGTAAAAATTCCGGAAGCCGGCAAGTTCGAGTTCCTGGATTCCGGCTGGATGGATGAGGTGACGAAGGGAAGACTTCGGGGCGAACTGTCGGATAAGCAGTATGCGGAGCGTATTGAGAGCATAAAGCGTTTCGAACGACAGCTGACGGACAACGGTTATCTGGTGCTGAAGCTCTTTTTCCAGATTGGTAAAAAGGAGCAGAAAAAGCGTCTGGAGGAGCTGGAAGGCAACAAGGACACCGCATGGCGTGTGGGCGAGAACGACTGGTGGCAGAACAAGCATTATGACAAATGTGAGGAAGTCTTCGATAAATACCTGACAGATACGAACGCTTCCGTAGCTCCCTGGTACATCATTGATTCCGGGGACAAAAAGTGGGCGGAATTGCAAGTACTGGAGACATTATGCAGCGGTATTCATGTGGCTATGCAGAATGAGAGCCTCGCTGTGCCTATTTTGCAGAATGTATTCCCACTGGTGAAGATGCCGAAGCTGTCCGAGGTGGAACTGGACAAGGAAATCTCCGAGGAAGAATACAAGAAAGAACTGCGTCATCTGCAGAAGAAGCTGAATGCCTTGCATTATCGTCTGTATCGGAAAAAGATTCCGGTAGTCATCGCCTATGAAGGCTGGGATGCCGCAGGCAAGGGCGGCAATATTAAGCGGATCGCGGGAGCACTGGATCCCAGAGGCTACGAGGTACACCCCATCGCCAGCCCGGAACCCCACGAGAAAGCGAGACATTATCTCTGGCGATTCTGGACGAGACTTCCTAAGACCGGTCATATTGCCATTTTTGACCGTACCTGGTACGGCCGCGTCATGGTAGAACGGCTGGAAGGCTTCTGCAGTACCAACGACTGGCAGCGGGCTTATAACGAGATCAATGAGTTCGAGAAGGAACTGTCCCAGTGGGGCGCGGTGATCATCAAGTTCTGGGTACAGATCGACAAGGATACCCAACTGGAACGCTTCACAGAGCGGCAGAACACCCCGGAGAAGCAGTGGAAGATCACAGACGAAGACTGGCGTAACCGCGACAAATGGGATCAGTACGAAGAGGCTGTGAACGAAATGCTTCAAAAGACCAGCACGGAATATGCGCCCTGGCATATTTTAGAATCCGTAGATAAAAAATATGCCAGAATCAAAGCATTGAAGATCGTGATTGAGGAATTGGAGAAGGCACTGGGGTAATCGTACTGGAATAAGAATAGCTGTATCAATATGAAAAATATGTAACAAAACCGTCTGATAAGGACGGTTTTTGTTGCGTTATAAATGTTTTTTGTTATAATGAGACATAGTTATTTTTGAAAACTGCAAAGATACAGGAAGATACTTGGAAATAGAAGAAATCGGCAGGTGTTACGGCACAATGAGAGGAGAAATCATGGGCGAGAACCGTAAGATATATGCAGCATTATTGGGAGCAGGAACCGTGGGAAGCGGTGTGTACAAGCTGGCAGGGATGCAGGAAGAGGATATCTGCCTGAAGACAGGAGCACAGCTGGAGATCAAAAAGATTCTGGTGCGCAATCCCGGAAAGCTAAGAGAAGGAATCCCACAGGAGCTGTTCACAGATAGCTGGCAGGAAATTCTGGAAGACCCCGAAATCCAGATCGTCATTGAAGTCATGGGTGGCATAGAACCGGCCAGAACTTATGTTGAAGAAGCCATGAAGGCCGGAAAACAGGTGGTCACAGCCAACAAGGATCTGCTGGCGGAGTACGGAGATCCGTTGTTCGAGATCGCAACAGAGAATAAATGCGACTTACAGTTCGAGGCGGCAGTAGCAGGCGCTATTCCCATTATCCGCCCTTTGCGGCAGAGCCTGGCGGGAAGTCAGTTGACGGAGATCATGGGAATCGTCAATGGTACCACCAACTATATTTTGACCAAAATGTCTGAGGAAGGGATGGGCTATCATGAAGCTCTGGATATGGCTATGAGACTGGGGTATGCCGAGTCAGATCCCACAGCGGATGTGGAAGGCTATGATGCGGGACGCAAGATCGCCATTATGGCATCCATCGCTTTTAGTTCCCGCGTGACGTTTCCTCAGGTTTATACGGAAGGTATCACGAAGATCACTGCGGAGGATATACGGTATGCAAAAGAATTCGGCTATGTGATCAAACTGCTGGGTATTACAAAGCTTACAGGTAAAGGAATTGAAGTAAAAGTACATCCCACACTGATCCCGGACAGCCATCCTCTTGCCACAGTCAGAGATTCCTTCAATGCCGTATTTGTTCATGGTCAGGCTTGTGACGATGCCATGTTCATGGGACGGGGCGCCGGACAGATGCCCACTGCCAGTGCGGTACTGGGAGATGTCATCGACGTGATGCGCAATATTATCCATGGAAGCTGCGGCAAGATCGGCAGCGACAGCCACAAGAAGCTTCCTGTACTGGATGTAGAGGAGACAAAGAGCCGTTTCTTCCTGCGGCTTCAGGTGGAGAACCGTGCCGGAGCACTGGCCAATATCGCCGGAGTCCTTGGCAACAACGATGTCAGCATCGCCCAGATGGTACAGAAGCGCAGCCACGACGGAATTGCCGAGATCGTGGTCATCACCGATCTCGTAAAAGAGAGACATTTTAATGATGCCATCCGTATCATGGAGGGAATGTCCGTTGTGAGGGAAATCTCCGGCATTATTCGTGTGTACTAAAAGTATGGTAAATTGAGAGTTACGAGCCATGCAAAAATAGAACGGAATACCTCGGTGGGAGCTTGCTCACACAAGAGGTTGTTTCGTTCTATTTTTATACCGTGCGTCCAACGGACACACTCGACAGCCGTCAATGAAATAAATGTGGAACGCCTTTTGCGACACATTTATGAATTGATGCATGTCTCGTAACGTAGGGTTTCCGCAAACCCCACGAA
>DLZQ01000015.1:854-6913 GCA_003447295.1 Lachnospiraceae bacterium | reverse complement strand
ATGCACCGCTAGCTCAGTTGGTAGAGCACCTGACTCTTAATCAGGGTGTCCAGGGTTCGAGCCCCTGGCGGTGCACTCGAGAGAATCGTTTTTGGAGACATAGGAGCTCCGGGGACGGTTCTTTTTTTGCATAGATATGCTGTGAGGAGATTTTATATGACTGCGATATTTGATACACATGCACATTATGATGATGATGCATTTAACGATGACAGAGAACAACTGCTGGCGGATCTGCCGGGGCAGGGCATTGCCCGGGTGGTAGATGTGGGTGCGAGCCTGGCATCCTGCCAGAAAGTGTTAGAACTGATGGAGCAGTACGATTATATATATGGAGCCATCGGCGTACATCCCAGCGAGACCGCGGAACTGACTGAGGAATCTTATTCCTGGCTGAAGGAACAGTGCCAAAAGGAGAAATGCCTGGCGGTGGGAGAGATCGGACTGGATTATTACTGGCCGGAGCCGGACCACGAGACACAGAAGAAGTGGTTCCTGCGGCAGCTGGACCTGGCGCGCGAGATCCAAAAGCCCGTTATCATTCATTCCCGGGATGCAGCGAAGGATACCGTGGATCTCATGACGGAGGCGCACGCAGAGGAGATCGGCGGTGTAATTCACTGCTATTCCTATACGAAGGAGACGGCGAAGATTTTCCTGGATATGGGATTCTACTTCGGAATCGGCGGCGTGCTGACTTTTAAAAATGCAAAGAAGCTGAAGGAAGCGGTAGAATATATCCCTATGGACCGCATCGTGCTGGAGACGGACTGCCCCTATCTGGCGCCGGAACCGAACCGCGGCAAACGCAACAGCTCCCTGAACATTCCTTATGTGATCGCTGCCATGGCGCAGATCAAGGGAATCACAGAGGAAGAAGTGCGCAAGGCGGCATGGGATAATTCACTTAGGCTGTATCATATGGAAAAATAGATGGTCAGCTGATGAAGAGGTATGATTGGTGGGGGAATTTATAGTATTAAAAGGTAAACATTATGGAAACAAGTACAACAAAGCAGCTATTTTCAAAAGATGATCTGAAAAAACTGATCATTCCGCTCTTATTTGAACAGGCACTGGCAATCACTGTGGGCATGGCAGATACCGTCATGATTTCTTCGGCGGGCGAGGCGGCGGTCTCCGGCGTATCCCTGATCGACATGTTCAATAATCTGATCATCAGTGTGCTGGCGGCACTGGCTACCGGCGGCGCCGTGGTGACCTCCCAGTTTCTCGGAGCCGGGAAAAAAGAGGACGCCTGTAAATCTGCAAAACAGTTGATCGTGTCATCGGTATGCATTACGATCGGTATATCGATTTTGGTCATGGTGTTCTGTAATGGCATCATTTCCCTGTTTTTCGGTAAAATTGAAGCGGACGTATTTCATAATGCTGTGATCTATATGATGATCTCTGCACTGTCCTTCCCGTTCCTTGCATTGTACAATTCCTGCGCAGCGCTGTTCCGCTCCATGGGCAATTCCCAGATCACGCTGAAGGTATCCGTGGTGGAAAATATCATTAATATCGGTGGAAACGCCCTGGGCGTCTATGTGTTGGGACTGGGCGTGGCAGGTGTGGCGATCCCTTCCCTGATCTCCCGTGCGGTGGCAGGATTCATCCTATATCATTTGCTGAAAAACCCGTCCAACGAAGTGCATTTATTAAAAGAAAGATTCCACATCGACTGGCCGGTGATCCATAAGATTTTTTACATAGGTATCCCCAGCGGGATTGAAAATGGTATTTTCCAGCTGGGACGTGTCATTGTGGTAAGCATTATCGCAGGCTTCGGAACTGTGCAGATCGCTGCCAACGGTGTGGCGAACAGCTTGGACAGCATGGGCTGTATTGTGGGACAGGCTATGAATCTGGCAATGATCACAGTGATCGGCCGCTGCGTCGGCGCCGGAGATTCCGGTCAGGTGCGGTATTATACGAAAAAATTATTGAAGATTACCTACTTGTGTACCTTTATGGTAAACAGCGTCATCCTGTTGTGTCTGTCGTGGATCCTGAAATGCTATGGATTAAGCCCGGAGACCACGCAGTTATCCTATATTCTGGTCATGATCCACAACGGTATGGCGATGTTTTTGTGGCCGGCGTCTTTTGTTCTGCCGAACATGCTTCGTGCCTGCAATGACGTACGGTTTACCATGGTGCTGTCTATTTTTTCCATGTTCGTGTTCCGTATCGGATTCAGCTATATCATCGGTGTGAACATGGGTTACGGAGCCATCGGTGTCTGGATCGCCATGGTACTGGACTGGATCTTCCGCGTGATCTGTTTTGTGAGCAGATATTTGTCCGGACATTGGCTGAAGACAGCCGGATTACAGGATAACAGATAGCAACAGTTCATCTTGTGAACATATGCGGCCACAAAGCCATACGAGCATGATTTTGTGTGCCCGGATATATTCACGGATGAACTGTTATGAGGTATAATATGGGAAAAAGAGAGAGAGGTATGCAATATGCAGGTAGTATTGGAAAATGAAGCTTTAAAAGTAACCATCAACAGCTTTGGTGCAGAGCTTGCAAGCATTCGGGGGAAGGCAACGGATACCGAGTATCTGTGGAATGCGGATGCAAAATTCTGGAAGAGAACTGCCCCGGTACTGTTCCCCTTTGTAGGAAGTCTGAAAAATAAGGAATATCATTATGAAGGAAAGACTTATTCCATGGGTCAGCACGGCTTTGCCAGAGACATGGAGTTTGCCGTGGATGTGCAGACGGCGACGGAAGCATGGTTTTCCCTGCAATCCAATGAAGAAACAAAAGCAAAATTCCCGTTGGAGTTTATCCTGAAGATCGGTTATGAATTGGAAGGAAAAGACCTGAAGGTCATCTGGCAGGTGGAAAATCCGGATACGAAAACACTGTACTTTTCCATTGGAGGACACCCCGCATTTATGTGCCCTGTGGATGGAAAAGGAAAGCAGTCGGAATATTATTTTAAGTTTGATACGGACAAAGATCTGACTTACGGATTGGTGGCAGATGACGGACAAGGACTCATGGGACAGCAAAAGGATGTATTACCGGTGAAAAACGGCTATGCGCAGATCACAGAGCACATATTTGACCGGGATGCCCTGATTGTGGAGGATCGTCAGGCCTCTGCAGTGAGCCTGTGTACTCCGGACAAAAAGCCGTATGTTACCTTAAGCTTTGATGCTCCGTTATTTGGTCTGTGGTCTCCCGCGGGCAAGGGAGCGCCGTTTATCTGTATCGAGCCCTGGTATGGCAGATGCGACAAGACGACCTTTGACGGCAGTTTAGAGCAACGGGAGTACAGTAATACCCTGCAGGCAGGCGAGGTATTCCGCAAGGAGTATACTATCACAATAGAATAATTACGAGAAAGCGAAAAAGCTTCTGAAAAAAGCTTCGGTCACAGAAAAATATTGTGCCCGGAGCTTTTCTTACGCTGCTATTCAATATAAATTTATCGAATATCAATAAATTTATATTGACATTCGTATAATAGAGTGATATGTTAAGGCTACCAAGAAGGAAAGAGGTATTCATTATGGAGAAGAGAGAGTTGTCGGAAAAGGAGCTGCGGGAGAAAAAGTTATCTCTGGCGAAGGGGACAAAGTACCTGCTGGATTTCATGTTCTATGCGGGAATCCTGGTGACGATAAGTCTGCCGCTTAGTCTCAAATACATAGGAAAGTATCTGGAGGCGGTGGAGGAGCATTACCTTCCGGCGGTGATCATATTCGCCATCCTGGGTGTGCTGGCATTATTGTTGGTCAATGAACTGCGCAAGATGTTTGGCACGGTGCTTGCGGAGAACTGCTTTGTACCGGAAAATGTGGCGAGTCTTAGGAGAATGGGAGACTTAAGCTTTTTCATCGCGGCCATGAGCGCTGTGAGATGTGTGGTGTACCTGACCATTGCCATGCTGGTGATCATTCTGGTATTTATCATTGCAGGCATGTTCAGCAAAGTGCTGGCGATGGTATTTGAAGAAGCCGTGCGCTACAAGGAAGAAAACGACTTAACAATCTAGAAATTCAGTCACGAAGTGATAGAGCATATGATACGCGACTATGTAAATGACGCCGGCTGAACGGAAATTCAAAATTAGAAAGGCATCTATTATGGGAATCATTGTAAATCTGGATGTAATGATGGCAAAGCGGAAGATCAGCCTGACAGAACTGGCGAATCAGGTGGATCTGACACAGGCAAATTTATCCATCCTGAAAAATAATAAAGCAAAAGCCATACGTTTCTCTACACTGGAATCCATCTGCGAGGTGCTGCATTGCCAGCCCGGAGACATTCTGGAGTATGTAGAAGACACAAAAGAAGAGGAAACCAAATAAAACCTGAGAGGGGGAGATCATAATGCAGGAAAATACAGTAGTACAGGAAACAAATTCAATAAATCAGGAACAGATTTCCGGGCAGAATGTAGTCCGGGTGGTGGAAAAGACAGAGACTGTGGAGACAAAGCGCTTGCAGGAGCACTATAATTTCTTCGGCCCGGTGACTTTTCTCTATGCCGTATTCTATGCATTTTGTATGTTCCGGAACGGCGCGGGGATCACCTTCCCTTTTTTTCTCGCAGGCACTTTACTTTATTTTGTCTTCTCGCTGTCAAAACTGGAGATTACCTTGAAAAAAGGAAGTGCCTTTTACATGGTCAGCATTCTGCTGCTGGGGGTATCCACCTTCTGCACCGACGGATGGGCGATCATAGGTCTGAACAAGCTGGCGGTGTTTCTGTTAGTGATGTGTCTGCTGTTGAATCAATATTTTGATACGAAAAAGTGGAATCTTGGGAAATATGTGGGAAGCATCTGTCAATTGGTGGTTATGAGCTTCGGGGAACTGGGGAAGCCTTTTTCCGATGGCAAAGCCTATTTTCGTGAAAAGGGAAAAGTAAATAAGAAGGTATGGTACGGACTGCTGGGAGTGGTGATCGCACTGCCGATTCTGCTGATCGCTGCCGGACTGTTAAGCTCTGCCGATGCAGTGTTCCGCAAGATGACAGTGGATTTCATGAACTGGATCCGTCCGGGCAATATATTCAACGTAGTCATCCGGGTAACGTTTCTGTTCTTTGCTTCCTATGCACTGACTTCCTACCTGTGCAAGCGAAGCATCCCGGAGGAAGTGAAGGATCGCAGAAAGGGTGAGCCGGTGCTGGCAATTACGATTATGTCACTGCTGTCACTTTTATATCTGCTGTTTTCCGGGATTCAGATCTTCGGATTGTTCTTAGGGAAAATGCAGCTGCCGGAGGGCTATACTTACGCACAGTATGCAAGAGAGGGCTTTTTCCAGCTACTGGCTGTCAGCATTCTGAACCTGATCCTGGTATTGGTGTGCTTAAGCTTTTTTAGGGAGAGTAAGGTACTGAAAGTGATTATGACGATTATGTCATTATGTACTTTTATCATGATCGCGTCCAGCGTAATGCGTATGATCATTTACATCCGGTATTATTATCTGACATTCCTGCGGATCTTCGTATTGTGGATGCTGGCGGTGTTATTTGTCATGTTTATCGGAGTACTGATTAATATTTACAGGGAAAGCTTCCCTCTGTTCCGCTATGGTGTCGTGATGGTGACCGTGCTGTACCTGGCATTGTCCTTCAGCCATCCCGACTATATTATAGCCAGAGTGAATATTGCCAATGCACCCGGCGCGGACGGTACAGGCTGGGAAGAATCCGTGGCGCAGGATTATGGAGATGATTTTTTTGCCGGACCGTTTTTCCGGGGATCAGAATATAATGACTACTCTTATCTGAGTGATCTCAGTGCGGATGCGGCACCGGCCATTATTCCTTATATGGAGAGCCTTGGGTATGATTTTGGCGCCTATGAACTGGAGAACCCTACGGATATTATGAGTGAAGATACGCAGGCTCAGTGGTGGGGGAGTTACCAGCCGAAAGGATTCGGCTATTATTACCTGAACCATAATAAGAAGCGTCTGGATCAGACATCTCTGCGGACATTTAATATTTCCAGATATATGGCACTGAAACAGATAGAGGCAAGAATCGATGGAAAATAAAGAAATGAATA
>DLZQ01000015.1:0-544 GCA_003447295.1 Lachnospiraceae bacterium | reverse complement strand
GGAGGTATCATTATGTGTGGAATGACAACTGATTTATAAAGAAAAATAAATCGGAGGTTTATATGAATTATTTGATAAGAGAATTAAAACAAGATGAAAATAAGGTATTAGATACTTTTTTGTACGAGGCAATTTTTATTCCCGAAGGAGTTTCTGCACCGCCCAAAGATATTATTAACCAACCAGATTTGCAGGTATATGTAAAAGACTTTGGTAAGAATAAGGGAGACTTATGTTTGGTTGCTCAAGTTAGGGATAAAATTGTTGGTGCCGTATGGGTTCGGATTATGAATGATTACGGTCATATAGATAATGAAACACCGTCTTTTGCAATTTCACTTCTTAAAGAGTATAGAAACTATGGTATCGGAACAGAATTAATGAAACAGATGCTAACAAAACTAAAACTGGAAGGGTATAAACAAGTATCATTATCAGTTCAAAAGATGAATTATGCTGTCCGTATGTATAGGAAGATAGGATTTGAAATTGTTGATGAAAATGATGAAGAATATATTATGATTTGTAAATTATAGACACTTGC
>DLZQ01000079.1:1087-3638 GCA_003447295.1 Lachnospiraceae bacterium | reverse complement strand
AGATGCTGTAGTGGACAAAGCGGTAAAGCATAAGAGCGAATATAAGAGTGAATATAGGAGGAAACACACAATGGCAATTAAGAGTCTGATCATCAACCCCGGTTCCACCTCCACCAAGATCGGTGTATTTGAGGATGAGAACTTATTATTTGAAGAAACCCTGAGACATTCTACCGAAGAGATCTCCAAATACGATACTATTTTCGAACAGAAGGATTTCCGTAAGAAGATCATTACCGATCTTCTGGCAGAAAAAAACTGCGATCTGAAGAGCTTCAACGTGATCGTAGGACGTGGAGGTCTGTTAAAGCCCATCCCCAGTGGTACCTATGCGGTAACCGATGATCTGCTGGAGGATTTAAAAGTAGGTGTGCAGGGTCAGCATGCTTCTAATTTAGGCGGTATTCTGGCAAGAGAGATCGGTGATGAGATCGGCGTTCCCTCTTACATCGTAGACCCCGTTGTAGTAGATGAGCTGATGCCCATCGCAAGATATTCCGGTCTGGAAGAGATCCCCAGAGGAAGTATCTTCCATGCCCTGAACCAGAAGGCAGTTGCCAAGAGATATGCAAAAGAGGCCGGCAAGCCTTATGAGTCCTTACGTCTGGTAGTCGTGCATATGGGCGGCGGTGTATCCGTAGGCGCACATGAGGATGGCAAGGTCGTAGATGTATTCAGCGCATTCGACGGTGACGGTGCATTTTCTCCGGAGCGTGCTGGCGGTGTGCCCTGTGCAGCACTGGTAAAAATGTGCTTCTCCGGAAAATATACCGAGAAGGAGATCAGTGCAAAGCTGATCGGCAAGGGCGGTCTGAATTCTTACCTTGGTACCAACGATATGCGTGAAGTTACCAAGCGTGCCAATGAAGGCGATGCCAAGGCAGCGGAGGTAAAGCAGGCATTCCTGTTACAGGTAGCCAAGGACATCGGTGCTATGGCTTGTGTGCTGAACGGCAAGGTAGACCAGATCGTTATCACCGGTGGTATTGCTTATGGTGAGGACGTAGTGGCTAAGCTGAAAGAGAGATGCGGCTGGATCGCTCCTGTGACCGTATATCCCGGTGAGGACGAGCTGTTAGCTTTGGCTCAGGGAGCCCTGCGTGTCATGAACGGTGAAGAACAGGTAAAACAGTACTAATAGGATTCAAAAAACCTCCCGGTGGAATGTGATTCCATCGGGAGGTTTTTGCTTTGGGGAATAGGCTTTCTGTCAGCGCCATGTTTAACTAAAAATCAGCTTTGACAGAATCCCCAGTACCAGCATGTGCACCGGATAAAAGGCATAGCAGGCAATCTGGATCTTACGGTTATGCGCGCCCTGGCGTCCATGGTAGCACCACAGAAGTGGCAGACACAACAGCGCCAAGCCCTGTTCTGAAATCTCAAAGGCATGACCGAAAAGCTGCAACGGAATCTGCATTCCTGCCAACAGCATGACATTGATCCAGTAGAGTCCGGCAAACTGTCCGGCAAGCTGCCACCATTTTTTCCCATGGAAGAGATAGAATACGATAACAGTCAGAACGCCTTCCCCGTAATAGTCGAACATGAGGAGGGTTGCCAGCACGTAGCCCACTGCAGATAGCAGCAGGATCGACGGAATCCACAGCCAGACCGGCCATTTTTTCCGTAGGGTATCAATTGCCCAGATACACAGGAAGCCTGTGAGCAATGTCCAGATCACGTTCTGATGAAATGGGTAGAATAACAGCCCGCTGTACATCAGATTGATGGGAAGCTCAGACAGAATGGCCAGAAGAAGCAGGCGTCCGCAATATTTTTTCTTATCATGGGTATGGAAGAAGCCTTCCACCAGGAAAAAGGCGAACATCGGGAACGCCAGTCTGCCGATGCCCGTCAGCCACCAGGCATCTCCGGCGAGGGTAGCCCACAGGTGATCACAGAACATGAACGCCATAGCGAGGATATGCAGCGTCAGAGCACTGAGATCCGGTGGGAAAATAGAACAATGTAATCCTTTGTTTTGCAAAATAAAACTCCTTTCAAAATTCCTTACGGAAGGATATAGTTGCATTATATCTTGTTTATGCGATATAGTAAAGATGATCATAATTCGGCATATAAATCTATAAACAGGAAAGGACAGGAACGAAACAATGTATACAGACGGACAGATCTATATGGGACTGGCAGATGGCCGGCGTGTGAATATGCAGCTAAATATGAGTAACCGTCATGGACTGATCGCGGGAGCCAGCGGCACCGGCAAGACCATTACTATGAAAGCTATGGCGGAATCATTTTCGGACGCGGGAGTTCCGGTATTTTTATGTGATGTCAAGGGAGATGTCTCCGGCATTGCCACGGCGGGTGTGGCTTCGGAGTCCATGGACAAGAGAATTAATAAATTCGGTATCCGTGACAGCTTTTCCTATAAGGCTTATCCGGTCTGTTTCTGGGATATCTATCAGGAGGGCGGACATCCCGTGAGAGCCACCATCTCCGATATGGGACCGGAGCTGTTATCCCGTATCCTGGGGCTCACCGCCGCGCAGGAAGGAGTACTAAATATTGTCTTCCGGATCGCGGA
>DLZQ01000079.1:0-809 GCA_003447295.1 Lachnospiraceae bacterium | reverse complement strand
GTGGCAGAACACAAGGATGACTATCTGACCACCTACGGAAGTATCTCCAAGCAGTCCGTGGGAGGTATTCTGCGGGCGTTACTGCCTCTGGAGAATCAGGGCGGAGATCTCTTTTTCGGAGAACCGGATCTGGATATTTATGACTGGATGCGTACGGATGTGTACGGCAAAGGTATCGTCAATGTGTTGAATTGTGTAAAGCTGGTGCAGAATCCTACGTTATATGCCAGCTTCTTGTTATGGATGATGTCGGAACTGTTCGAAAAGCTTCCCGAGGCGGGGGATCTGGAGAAGCCGAAGCTGGTATTTTTCTTCGATGAGGCACATCTACTATTCGCTGATGCACCGAAAGTACTGGTGCAGAAGATCGAGCAGGTGGTGAAGCTGATCCGCTCCAAGGGTGTGGGTATCTATTTCGTGACCCAGAGCCCCAGTGATATCCCTGATTCCGTACTGGCGCAGTTAAGCAACCGGGTACAGCATGCCCTCCGGGCGTATACCCCTGCGGAGCAGAAGGCTGTCCGGGCGGCAGCACAGTCTCTGCGGACCAACCCGGCGTTTAAGGCAGAGGAAGTCATTATGGAGTTAGGTGTGGGAGAAGCGCTGACATCCTTCTTGGATGAGAACGGCGTGCCCGGCATCGCCCAGCGTACCTCCATCATCTGCCCTCAGAGCTTTATGGGACCGGTGGACGAGACGGAGCGCAGGAACCTGATGGCGCGGGACGGCATGGGACGCTACGATGAGGCAGTAGACAATATTTCCGCCTACGAAGTACTGACAGACACCATAGAACACGAGGCAAAGGC
>DLZQ01000036.1:28795-28939 GCA_003447295.1 Lachnospiraceae bacterium | reverse complement strand
TAACTTGAGAGTTAGTGAAATAGTTGTTCTAAAATCCACGCAGAAAGGGCTGCCCGCCCCGGACTCGGATGCTAGCTACAACTGTGGATTTTCTAAAGGAAAGTGGTCAAGTGCTTCTCACCATGACGGGGCCGCCTTTACGTT
>DLZQ01000036.1:4512-28496 GCA_003447295.1 Lachnospiraceae bacterium | reverse complement strand
ACTTTCCAAGAAAATCTCACAGTTTCCGCCGCATCTACGCCGGGGGAGCAGTCCTTTTCTGCTGGGTTATGAAAAACATCCCAATTATTTAGGCAGAGCATTTGAGAATACATGTGCGGAAATTAAAAACAAGAATCTAGTATGTGCGAAAAATCAAGAAATACATGCGCGGAAGTTAAAAACAAGAATTAGGTATGTGCAATAAAGTAGGAAATACATGCGAATAATTCAAAAGTCATAATTAGGTATGTATAACAAGTCGGAAAATACATGCTTTAAAGCAAAAAATAATGAACCGGCATGTATGATAACCGGGAAAACACATGCGCAATAGGCTAAAATGGAAAATAGGTATGTAAATCGCTTTAGGAAACACATGTATAAAATTTGAAAACAAGAATTAAGTATGTAAATGACTTGGAGAAATGCAGAAATCAGTAACACGAGTTAGGCTTACTGGTTTTTTGAAAAAACTTCGTGGGTCTATAGAAGATAAATTTCCCTGTAGGTACTTTTGGGGACGGGTAAAAACAAAAACTAGACAATATGGGTCTATAGCGAAAAATTTGCTTTCTAGATACTCAATTTCTTCAAAATAAGTATCTCAGAGCCAGTTTTTTCCCTATAGACCCATATTCAGCTTTTTATGCGTTATTTGCAGCGAATTTAGTATCTCACAACTCAGTTTTTCTGCATAGACCCAAAACACAGAACGCCCACGGTGGACGGAATGTCATGCCACGATGTCTGTCGGAGGGTGTTGATATTTTCTTGAAAAGTGCTGAAAGACAGAGGGAAAGCGGACACGATGTCCGCGTCAGCCAAGCCATGTGTGCATGGCTTTTGGCGCACATGGATGGCGCGTGTAGGCGACCCCGTCATGATGAGAACCACTGTATCACTTTTCATTAGAAAATTCACACCCGGAGACGTGACATCAAGGCGTGATGTTCCATCCGCCGTGGGCGTTCGTGGAGTTGCTTAACTAACTCTCAATTTACACCGTTACGATAACGCCGCCGTCATTGGCGTACATGCTGCTGACGCCGCGGGTGTCCATGATCAGGCAATCTTTGAACTGTACCTTATCCGTAAGAAGCTTTTTGATGGTCTCGGCGCGGTCCGGTGCATTACAATGGGTGATCATCAGTGTGCGGTCTTTGGTGTCTCCGACTTCCTCTAAAATGATCTCTGCCATTCTACGGAGTGCCTTCTTCATGCCGACACTCTGTCCTCTCTGTACAATATTTCCTTTGTCTCCTGCCATAATGGGCTTAATGCTTAAGGTGGATGCCACCAGTGCCTTCACGCCGGTCAGTCTCCCGTTCTTACGCAGGGTCTCCAGATTATCCAGCACAAAATACGTGTGGATATTGCTGCGGAATTCCTCGATCTGTTTTACAATCTCTTCAAAGGGAAGTCCCTGTTCCTCCAGCTCTACCAGCTTCTTCACGATCTGCGTCTCACCACAGCTGGCAGATTCGGAATCAATGACATGGATCTGCTTCTTACCGTATTTTTCCCGATACAGATTCATTCCCAGCACCGCACTGTTGTAGCTTCCACTTAGGTGTGATGACAAGGTGATCGCATATACGTGCTCTGCCTCTGTACGATAAGCCTCCCGGAACTTCTCCGGGGAAGGGCACGCAGACTTGGGACATTTGGGAGATTCCGCCACCTTCTTCAGAAACTCTGCCTGATCAAAGTTCTCATCATCCTGGATTCTATAATCTCCCACTTCCAGTCCCAGCGGAACGATCTCAAACCGAGGATCCTGCAGATACTCTTCCGGCAATTCACAACAACTGTCTACTACGATTTTGAAACTCATAATATCTATCTCCATATGATTAATGATTTGTTATTTTTTATAAACCATGCCATGTAGTTTTTAATACTACTTATAATAGCACGAAACATTTCGTTCGTAAAGCTTTTACACAAAATATTCATATTTCCTTTTTCCCGTACATCGTTTATACTGTTTCTATATTGCATGACACCGGAACGCAAGATACCATCACCGGAGTAAGGAGCCTCCATGATCGCATTACAGATTACATCCATGAAAAATTTTATGAATCACCTGCTGGTAGCGGATACATTTGATCCTTTTCTTCTGGAAGAAGCCACCATCAGCACCGCCCTCACCGTAACCATCGACGGGCATATCAACAAGGACTTCTATCCTGCTGACGAACGAGGCGAAGACTGTATTCCCTGGGAACTGCAGTCTTTTAGCAAAATAAAAGGACTGTGCTTTGACCTGATCAAGGGAAAACACACTCCTTTGTATTTTAAATTTGTGCTTCATATGCAGCCGGATAAAGCCGCTGCCATGCTTACAAAAGCCCAGGTGGACCCTGACGTCATCCGTGCCCTGGTGCTGAACATCCGCTACGATGGGGAAAAAACGGTTCTCACCACCGGATGTGCTTACCAGACCTTCACTATGGATAAAAGTGCCGATACCGCCTGGGACAAGGCGCTGAAAAAATATCTGGATCTGAAGGGAATCGCTTACGAAGAGCTCTGATCCCTCTCTCCGGGTCATCACCTGTTCTTCGAATCATTCAGGAACGGCCCTAAGCCGGTCACTCCTTCATCTTCGGCTTACTAAATAGACTTGCCAGATAACCGAGGATCAGCGCTGCGGAGGTTCCCACGGCTCCTGCCTTGAAACCTCCGGCAAAAAGCCCTAAAAAGCCCTGTTCCTGCACCGCTTCTTTCACGCCCTTCATTAATACATTTCCAAAGCCAAGCAGCGGTACGCTGGCCCCGGCCCCCGCATAATCCTGAAAAGGTTCATACCAGCCAAGGGCACTGAGTACTGCACCGGTGACCACTAAGAGCACCATAATGCGTCCCGGCATCATCTTCGTCTTTTCCATCAGGATCTGCACCAGAGCGCAGATCAGACCGCCCACCCAGAAAGCATTGATATAATCCATCCTCTGCGTTTCCTCCTTATATCTGTTTATGGACAGTCTCTGCACTTTTTCCTGAATTTATGCGTTCTTTATACGCTTAAGCGTTCTTTTTGCCAAACCGGAACCACTCCGGCGGAAGCTGTACCAGGATCACCGCGGCAAATACGATAATGCAGCCTGCGATCTGTCTCGGAGTCAGTGTCTGATCCATACTTAAAAAACCGATCTTGTAAGCGATCCATCCGGAGATAGTGGCAATGACGGATTCCAGACTCATGATGAGCGCTGCCACCGTGGGATTCAAGCCCTTCTGCCCCACAATCTGCAGAGTATAGCCCACACCGCAGCTTAAAACACCGGCATACAACAGTGCTCCCAGGCCTTCCTGAATCTGTCCGAAGGTCGGCTGTCCCCAGATAAGTGCCCCGATGCAGCAGACGACACCGCACACTGTGAACTGGATACAGGATACCACCGCTCCATCGATTCTCGCTGCATAATGATCAACCGTCATGATCTGTATCGCAAAAGCAATAGCACATAAAAATACCATGATATCCCCTGCCCCCAGACGCAATGATTCCGTCATGCAGAGCAGATACATTCCCACTGCTGCCATGCCGGCTGCTGCCCAGACCACCGGTGCTACCTTTTTCTTCAAAAAAATACCAAACATGGGCACAAAAATAATATACAGGGTCGTGATAAATCCCGCCTTGCCGACACTGGTATACTTGATACCGAATTGCTGCAATGTGCTGGCAATAGTCAGGAAGATACCACACAGAAGCCCTGCCTTGACATTCAGTTTCCAGTCTAATTTTTCTGCCTTGTCTCCCGCAATCTTCCGACTGATCAAAATATATATCAGAATACCGGCAGCGCCGATCAGGGAACGGACGCCGTTAAAAGTAAACGGATGCATGTAATCCATACCCTTGCTCTGGGAGACAAATGCCATACCCCAGATGGTGGCTGTCAGCAGAAGGATCAGGCTGTTTCTCGTTGTTTTTGCTCTTGTCTTTTCCATAGTTATATTTTATGTTCCTTGTATTTTCCGTTCCTGATTTTTTCGTCCCTTGTTGCTTTACATTTATGGGATTTTGTCAGGACCGTTTTTTATATTTCTCAGCGATCTCCGCAACTACATTCCGCAGCATTTTCCCGCTGCAGTCTATGATAAGATCCGCATATTTCTCATACAACGGGGTTCTCTCATCATACAGATCCCGCAGGGTCTGACCGGGCTGCAGGGTCACGCCCCTGGCGTTCAGGTCCCCCAGCCGTTTCTCCACTTCCTCATAGGGAAGCTTCAGATATACCACCGTACTGATCTCACGCAGATGCTGCATGCCTTCCGGCTCGTAGCAGGCGCTTCCACCTGTGGCAATGATGCTGTTCTCCAGATTTAAGGACGCATTCACGTCGCTCTCAATCTGCCAGAAGCCTTCCACACCATATTCCGTGATCAGTTCGTGTAATAATTTGCCGTGTCTGTCCTGGATCACCAGGTCGGAATCCACAAAACGTCTGCCCAGGCGCTTCGCCAGAACGACACCTACCGTACTTTTTCCTGAGCCCGGCATGCCGATCAGAGTAATATTATTTTTCATAAATTTCTGCCCACCTTACCTATACACAAGAAAATCGCCGCCTGTAAGCGACGATCTTCCGTCTTATTATCTATTTATTGTAACGTTGCAGCTTTCCTTCACAACATTATGTCTGCCGCTTTTGCTGAATCGCTACATATTTTACTTCATTATACTTCTGCAATAACTTCCACTTCACATAATACATTCTTGGGAAGGGTCTTGACTGCAACGCAGCTTCTGGCAGGATTCTCAGTAAAGTACTTTGCATAGACCTGATTGAACGCTGCGAAATCGCCCATGTCTGCCAGGAAGCAGGAGGTCTTGGCTACTCTGGTGTAATCGGTGCCTGCTGCCTTTAACAGCTCGCCGATATTCTTCATTACCTGCTCTGCCTGTTCCTCGATGGTAGTTCCGTGAATCTCACCGGTAGCAGGATCAATGGGGATCTGTCCGGATGCGAAAAAGATATTGCCCAGTACGATACCCTGGGAGTAAGGTCCGATCGCTGCGGGTGCTTTGTCTGTTGAAATCTTCTGTAACATAATATTCTCCTCTTTCTTCCTATAATTTAATTCATTCTTAAATCTGGCATCTGCGCCTTGAGCTGCCTGCCGCCCGGCATGTTCCGAAATTTCTGCGGCATCCCCGGCGTTTACTTTGTCATATCTACCTCCGGCTCATCAAATTCCGCCGTCACGTAGAATCCTCTGGAATTCTCCACAATATCCGCCACGACTCCTTCACGGTTCTTCAGGCGATAACGGAACGGAATGTTCGGAGACATCGCCAGGGACGGGTCTATGGTATAGTAATAGTTACTGGGCAGAAGTCCTTCCGTAACCGTGATCTTCTGTCCGACCTCCAACAGTCCCGGTCGTTCCATCTTAAATTCTATCCTGCGCATTCTGACTCACCAGCCATTCCCGGCATAATATTTTTCGCCGTTTGAGGTTTATTTTACCAGTAACTTACAGCGCTTGCAAGAGTGCTTTTCCCTATTTTTCAGCTGGGCTTTCCAGTACTACCGCATGTGCGATTCCCGGCACGCTTTTGCCTTCATTAAAACTGGTCTTACTGAGCAGGGCTCCGGTGGGGAGGAAGAGGATTTTTTTCCACTCACCGGATTCCAGCTTCGGCAGAATATATGCTGCCAGTGTCACGGCGCTGCAGCCGCAGCCGCTGCCACCTGCATGGGTGTCCTGGGCATCTGCATCAAAGATCTCAATGCCGCAGTCACTGTGTCTGCCGGCAATATCAATTCCTTTTTCCCGCAGCAGATCGATCAGCACTGTCTGTCCCACGCTTCCCAGATCCCCGGTGATGATCCGGTCATATTCCTGAGGCTGCACATGAAAATCCTCCAGGTGGCGTTCGATGGTATCTGCGGCGGCAGGTGCCATGCAGGCCCCCATGTTCATGGAATCCTTGAGTCCATAGTCCACGATCCGTCCGGGAGTCATGCCGGTAATGTGGGCTCTGCATTTCTGATTCAGCCCCAGGGCAAAGGCTCCGCTTCCTGTCACGGTCCAGCTGGCGGACAGAGGTCTCTGGTTCCCATAATCTAACGGAAAACGGAACTCCTTCTCCGCGCTGGCAAAATGACTGGATGTCACACAGACCACATGCTCCGCATAGCCTCCCGCTGCCATCACAGCTCCCAGTGTCAGTGCTTCCCCACAGGTGGAGCAGGCGCCGTAGACACCAAACAGAGGAATATTGTAAGCGGAGATACCGAAGGAAGTGGCAATACACTGTCCCAACAGATCACCAGCGAAGAGATACGAAACATCCTCTGCTTTCCACCCGGCCTTTTCCATGACCATGTATACTGCGTCCTTCTGAAGATTGCTTTCTGCCTCCTCCCAGGTCTTACAGCCGAAGAGATCATCCTCTCCCACCATGTCGAACAAGGCACCTAACGGTCCTTCGCCCTCTTTTTTCCCTACGATACTGGCACCTGCGATCACACACACAGGCTGTGCCAGACGGATACTGCTTCTTCCCACTCTCTGATTCATAATTTCTCCTTCCATGCGATAACACTACATTCTTTTTTGTCAGTGTTCCCGCATTGTGGAAGAATTATAAATTATAAAAAGATCTCTTCCAGCGCCCCGATCACTTTTTGCAGCACCTCATCCTCCATATCAGAATAATGAATGACCAGGATTCCACGGTATTTCTGCGTATCTGCAAAACAGTACTCAGACAGGCAGTTCACCAGGATTCCACGCTGCCTTGCCGCCCACTTGATCTCCACATCGCTTAAATCCGTCCGCACATGCAGTAAAAAATGGGTTCCGGCATCATCCTGATAGATCTGACTGATCCGGCTTAAGGGTGACGCACGAAACATCCGGCAGATCCGCTCTCTCTGCCCTCTGTAATCGTTGATCAGTCTCCGAATGTGCCGCTCAAAATATCCCCCTTCCAGAAAAGCCGCCATGGCATATTGTTCAAAACCGGATACCGTACAGGAATAGAAATTCATGGTGGAAATATACCGTTCCATCAGCTTCTCCGGCAGCACCATATAGCCAATACGCAAGGACGGTACCATGGTCTTGGAAAAAGTATTGATATAGATAACCCTGTGATTCCGATCCATGGACTGCATGGAAGGGATGGGTTTGCCAACCATGCGGAACTCACAGTCGAAATCGTCCTCCACGATATAACGTTCCGGCTCCTCTGCCGCCCAGCGAAGCAGCTCCTGCCGTCTTCCCACCGGCATGACCAGTCCGATGGGAAAATGGTGTTCCGGCGACACATGCGCCACAGTAATACACTTTTCCTCCAGCTGCTCCACCCTCATTCCCTGTCCATCAATATCCACATAATCCCATGCCACGCCACCCACTTCATATAATTTCGTAATCTTGCGGTAGCCCGGATTCTCCACGCCGAATTTTGCATTTTTTCCAAGGAGCTGTAACAGGCGGCTGTATAGATATTCCGTTCCCGCACCCACAATAATATGATCCGGCGATACCTGCATGCCGCGGTACCTGTACAAATGCTCCGCGATTGCCACTCTTAATTTTTCCACTCCATTAAAAGGAACTGTCTTAAGCAGAGACGTATCGTAATCCGTCAGGGTCTGACGCATGATCTTCGCCCAGGTGGCAAAGGGGAACTTATCATATTGAATATTATTTGCCGTCAGATCCGCCAGATATTCCTCCTCCCGGAAACGGGTCACAAAGGAGGCATACGCCGGAGTGGCTGTGCTCTTCACTTCCAGACGGTTGACAAAATATCCTCTCTTCTCCTCCGACCGGATATAGCCTTCCAACAGCAGCTGCTCGTAGGTATTTTCCACAGTCTTGACGCTGACCTGCAAGTGTTCAGCAAACGCTCGCTTCGAAGGAAGCTTCTCTCCGGCAGTCAGCCGACCGCTTAAGATGTCAGCCTTCATTGCTTCATATAAGTATTCATACATGGTTTTTCTGCCACGGGCAGTCAGGTCATAGGTTAGCATCTGGTATCCTCGTATTTTCTCATTTTGGTTATTTAAAAGAGGTCAGTTTTTATTATAATGAACTTATAAAGTAAAAGCAAGCAGGAAGGAAAACAAGGAGGATTAATATGGGCGTATATGCAATCACCGGCGCATCCAGCGGAATCGGCGCCAAGACAAAAGAACTGTTGCTTCAAAAAGGACACGAAGTCATCAACATTGATCTGAAAGACGGCGACATCTGTGTGAACCTGGCCACGCCGGAGGGAAGACAGACTGCTGTAGACAAGCTGCACGAGCTGCATCCCGAAGGTCTCGACGGCATGATCTGTAATGCCGGTGTCTCCGGTGCCTGCGGCAATCTGGCGCTGATCATTTCCCTGAACTATTTCGGAACCGTAGCCATTGCAAAGGGCGTCTACGACCTCCTGCAGAAAAAGCACGGCAGCTGCGTAGTCACCGTATCCAACACCATTTCCCAGGGTGCCGGACGTAAAGATATCGTAGATCTGTTGAATAACATCGGCGATGAAAAGAGAGTATTAAGCCTGGTATCCTCTATGGATTCCACCAACCTCTCCGTAGGCAACAGCCTCTATGTATCCACCAAGTACGCTCTGGCAAGATGGGTCCGCAGAGTCTCCGCTACCTGGGCAGCCAACGGTGTCCGCATCAATGCAGTAGCTCCCGGCAACGTACATACTGCCATGACCGCTACCATGAGCACCACCGCGAAGATGGCACTGAACGCTCTCCCCATTCCCACCAAGTACGGTCAGGAATGTCTGATGGCACCGGAAGAGATTGCGGAAGTTATGGTATTTTTAGCTTCCGATTCCGCCAGAGGCGTCAACGGCAACATCATGTTCGTAGACGGCGGTACCGATGCACTGTTAAATTCTGAAAAGGTATATTAAGGAGGAACACGCTATGAGACCCATTGAAAAATATGTAGAAGCTATGGAAAATAAAGATTTTGCCGGACTTGCAGAGTTGTTCACTCCCGACGGCATTCTGTGTGACTATTGTACCACCTCCGCTTCCCAACAGGAGTATCATATCTACGGAAAAGAAGCCATTAACATGTTCTTCCGTAATAAATTCGGTTTCCGCCGTTACTCCATTTTAGATGCTGAGGTCGTTAATGACGAGCAGGCCGAATTCATTGCTAACTTCGGCGGCTACAACATCATGGCTATCGCCACGGTCCGTGAGACCGATGAAAACGGTCTGATCCAGAGACTGACCGTAAGACCGAAATAATTCGCCAATCCCTTATACTTTTCTCTAATAAAATCTTACGCTGAAGAAGCGGTATCCCGTAAAGATACCGCTTCTTTGCATTCTACTCTTTCAAATATCCGGATCATTCCGGGGCAGTCCCGGACACTACATAATTCGTCACAGCATACAGAATCTCGCCGTTGTACTCCACTCTGGACCAGCCGGAGGCTTCACTGTATCCGGTGCGGTGCAGATTCGTTCCGTTCCTTACCTGGGTACGCACGGTGCTCTCCCCCTCACTAGTGCTGGGTTCTGTCCGCAGGTTAATCAGATCCTTAGGCGTAATATAGTCATCACAATCCACGAATACAATAACTCTGCCGTCCTGGGTGCTGACTCGGTTGGAATTCAC
The DNA here is from genome assembly GCA_003447295.1 of Lachnospiraceae bacterium. Taxonomy (GTDB): domain Bacteria; phylum Bacillota; class Clostridia; order Lachnospirales; family Lachnospiraceae; genus Acetatifactor; species Acetatifactor hominis. Next base: position 18,872 of record DLZQ01000036.1, on the reverse strand, counting down.
CGGCACTGTCGGTGTCTTATAAGAGGTGTCCGTAGTCAGATAAGCGGATACCGCATAGACAGTCTGCCCGTTGTAATTAAGTCTTGACCAACCGGTGTCATCATTTCTGCCTGTGCGCGTCAATGTCTCACCGTTTTTCAACTGCCCCACCACATTCCCTTCCTCTGAGGTCGATGGCGTGCTGCGGAGATTGCTCACATCTTTCGCGGTGACAGTATCATTTACCTCTATAAAAGTCATGCTGCCATCGGATACCGGTGCAGGTGCAGGGGTATCTTCCACTACCGGTCGGTTCTCCGGGGTTGCCGCAGGCGTGGGCGTTGCAGTCGGCTCAGTAGTTGCAGGCTCCGGGGTAGCCGTGGGTGCCGCTGTCTGTTCTGGGGTTGCCGTGGTCTCAGGTTCTGTAACAGTCTCCATCGCCTTAGTCTCTTCCGTTACTATCACCGCTGGAAGTGTATCCCCGCCCCCGTCGTTACTATTATGATGGCTTAACTTCCACAGAGGAATACAGATCAGAATCGCCAGAATCACCATACCGATAAATGCAGGAATCATCCATAGTTTGAAGTGGATAACGATTTCACCGTCTTCCGGAGAGTCATCCGCAAAGTCATCCTCTGCAAAATCATCTTCTTCCGAAAGATCTTCATAATCAAATATCTCATCCTGTCCGGAAATATCATTCTTCCTATTATTTTCCGTGTCCCTATCAGTCATAATTTATGCCTCCTTCTGTATTCTGTAGAAATCCTGCAGATAACAATAACGCTCCGGAAGTAAACTTCTGAAGCGTTAATAAATTATTTTACTGTCCCTCGTATTTTTCACTCTGCATACGGATCAGTTCCGCATCATCAAAGTAGTTGATACGCATTGCACTCTTCACCTCAGATAATGTCTGTGCTGCCACCGTGCGGGCCTCGTCGCTGCCCTTCTTCAGGATCTCGTATACTGCGGGAATATCCTTCTCTAATTCTTTTCTACGGTTACGGATGGGCTCTAAGGTCTCCTGCATTACGTTATTTAAGAACTTCTTCACCTTCACGTCACCCAGACCGCCTCTGGTGTAATGAGCCTTCAGCTCGTCCAGATTTGCATAATCCGGCAGATATCTCTCGAAGTGCTCCGGCCGGCAGAACGCATCCAGATAAGTGAATACCGTATTGCCCTCTAAATGTCCGGGATCACTGACAAGCAGATGCTCGGGGTCAGTGTACATGCTCATGATCTTAGTACGTACATCGTCTGCACTGTCTGACAGATAGATACAGTTGCCCAGGGATTTACTCATTTTCGCTTTGCCGTCGATGCCGGGCAATCTCTGACATGCCTCGTTCTCAGGCAGCAGTGCCTTGGGCTCCACCAATACCGGTGAATATACCGTGTTGAATTTATGCACGATCTCTCTGGTCTGCTCGATCATGGGCAGCTGGTCGCCGCCTACGGGAACGGTGGTTGCCTTGAAAGCAGTAATATCGGATGCCTGGCTGATAGGATAAGTGAAAAATCCCACGGGGATGCTGGCTTCGAAGTTACGCATCTGGATCTCGCTCTTAACGGTCGGATTCCTCTGTAATCTCGCTACGGTTACCAGATCCATATAATAGAAGGTCAGTTCACACAGTTCGGAGATCTGAGACTGGATGAAGATCGTAGCCTTACTGGGATCCAGTCCGCAGGACATGTAGTCCAGTGCCACTTCGATAATATTCTGACGTACCTTCTCGGGATTCTCGATATTGTCCGTCAGCGCCTGTGCATCTGCGATCATGATAAAAGTCTTCTTATATTCACCGGAATTCTGTAACTCCACACGTCTTCTTAAGGAGCCTACATAATGTCCCACATGTAATCTTCCGGTGGGTCTGTCACCTGTTAAAATAATCTTGTCCATTTCTTCCTCTCAATCCGCCGCCAAAGCGACTATACATCATTGCTTCTATCATACCATCTTTTTGCCAGGAAGGAAATGGTTTTTTTAATACTACTGGATCACCAGATTAGAATACCCCATCAGACTCTCATCCACAGCATGTGCAGCTTCTCTGCCTTCGCGGATCGCCCACACCACCAGAGACTGTCCCCTGTGCATATCGCCGGTAACGAATACATTTTCCACACTGGTCTGGTATTTGCCGGGGGCAGTTTTTACATTGGTGCGTTCATTTAATTCCACCCCGAAAGCATCGGCAATGTATTTCTGGGTTCCTAAGAAGCCCGCTGCGATCAGTACGATCTCCGCATCCAGGATCTGCTCGCTTCCGGCGATCTCCTGCATCTTCATGCGTCCGGTAGCCGGATCCTTTTCCCAGGACAGCTTCACGATCTTCACAGCTTTCAGATTGCCATTCTTATCCTTGATAAATTCCTTGACCGTGGACTCATAAATCCTCGGATCATGTCCATAGACCGCAATGGCCTCTTCCTGGCCGTAATCGGTCTTGCAGACCTTCGGCCATTCGGGCCAGGGATTGTTCTCAGCTCTTTTGTCCGGTGCCTTGGGCATCATCTCGATCTGGGTCACAGATTTTGCTCCGTGACGAATGGAGGTTCCCACGCAGTCATTACCGGTATCACCGCCGCCGATGATGACCACATTCTTCCCCTTGGTCTCCACATATTTTTTATCTTCAAAATTTGAATCCAACAGACTCCTGGTATTCGCTTTCAGGAAATCCACCGCGAAATAGATTCCCTTGGCATCTCTGCCGGGAGCATTGATGTCTCTGGGGTTAGAAGCACCGCATGCCAGTACGACACGGTCAAAATCATGCAACAGCTTGGATGCCTTGATATCCTTGCCGATGTCGGTTCCGGTGACAAAGGTGACACCCTCTTCCTTCATAATATTGATCTTGCGGTCGATGATCTGCTTCTCCAGCTTCATGTTAGGGATGCCGTACATCAACAGTCCTCCCACACGATCGGAACGCTCGAACACCGTGACCTGATGTCCTCTCTGGTTCAGCAGATCCGCTGCTGCCAGTCCGGAGGGACCGCTGCCGATGACTGCTACCTTTTTGCCGGTGCGTACCACAGGGGGCTTGGCTGCCGCATAGCCCTCGCTGTAAGCATTCTCAATGATGGCATATTCGTTCTCTTTAGTGGAGACCGGATCCCCGTTCAGCCCGCAGGTACATGCCGCCTCACACAGGGCAGGGCATACTCTGGAAGTGAACTCGGGGAAATTGTTGGTCTTCTTCAGACGGTTGTAAGCCTGCTGCCAGTTGCCGGTATATACCAGATCGTTCCACTCCGGCACCAGATTGTGCAGAGGGCATCCGCTGGCCATACCGCAGATCATCATACCCGACTGGCAGAACGGCACGCCGCATTCCATACATCTGGCACCCTGTAAACGCTGCTTTTCCTTCGGCAGATGCTCATGGAATTCGTTAAAATGCTGTATTCTCTTCTTCGGATCCTCAGCCACGCTGACTTCCCTTTTATATTCCATAAATCCCGTTGGTTTTCCCATGACTCTCTCCATTCTGCAGACGCATCGGCGTCGGAAGAATCGCGAACTAAATTTCAGATTTAGTTCTGCGATAAACTAATTTGTGGCGCCCGCGACACAAATTAGTCGTGTGAAAAGTAATCTTCAAGATTGCTTTTCACACTGGCCTCCCATTTACTTTCTGGTGTTGGCATAGAATGCTTCGATCTGTGCCTGCTCTGCGCTCAGTCCCTTTTCCTCCATCTGTACGATGGTCTTCAAAACTCTCTCATAGTCATGAGGGATGATCTTCTTGAACTTGGGCAGATACTCTCCAAAGTTGTCCAGCACTTCCTTACCCTTGGCGGAATTGGTCAGTGCCACATGCTCCTGGATCATGGATTTCAACTCCAGCACGTCATATTTGGATGTGATCTCGCTGGAAGATACCATTTCCTTATTCAGACGCTTGTACAGATCGTTGCCTTCATCCAGTACATAAGCGATACCACCACTCATACCGGCTGCAAAGTTTTTACCGGTGGGTCCCAGGACTACTACACGTCCGCCGGTCATGTATTCACAACCATGATCACCTACACCTTCGACGACTGCGATGGCACCTGAGTTACGTACGCAGAAACGTTCGCCTGCCACACCGTTGATGAATGCTTTACCGGAGGTTGCACCGTACAGTGCCACATTACCGATGATGATATTTTCCTCAGCCTTGAACTTGCTGCCCTGGGGAGGATATACCACCAGCTTACCGCCGGATAAGCCTTTGCCGAAGTAGTCGTTGCTGTCGCCTACCAGTTCCAGAGTCAGGCCCTTGGGGATAAAGGCTCCGAAGGACTGTCCGCCGGCACCCTTACACAGTACATGGTAGGTATCCTCTTCCACATCATCGCCCAGTTTTCTGGTGATCTCACTTCCGAGGATCGTACCGAAAGCACGATCGGTGTTGCTGACGTCTACTTCGATGCTGCGCTTCTGTCCTGCGTCGATGGCTTTTCCCAGCTGCTTTAACAGCACCTTCTCATCCAGTGTCTTCTCTAACTGGAAGTCATAGACCTGCCTGGGATCGAAGGTCACCTTCTGCTTGCTGCCCTCGTAAGGATTGCTTAAGATCTGGGTCAGATCCACTTCCTCCTGACGCTCGGTCAGATGCTCTTTTCTCTTCAGCAGATCAGTTCTGCCAACCAGCTCATCTACGGTACGCACGCCCAGTGCTGCCATGTATTCCCGCAGCTCCTGTGCGATAAATTTCATAAAGTTTTCCACATATTCCGGCTTACCGCGGAAGTTTTTCCGCAGCTCCGGATTCTGGGTAGCCACACCTACCGGGCAGGTATCCAGATTACATACTCTCATCATGACACAACCCATGGTTACCAAAGGAGCGGTAGCAAAACCGAACTCCTCGGCACCTAAAATGGCTGCGATGGCTACATCTCTGCCGCTCATCAGCTTACCATCGGTCTCGATACGGACTTTATTACGCAATCCATTCATGATCAGCGTCTGATGGGTCTCTGCCAGTCCCAGTTCCCAAGGAAGTCCGGCATTGTGGATGGAGTTCCTCGGTGCCGCACCGGTACCGCCGTCATAACCGGATACCAGGATGACCTGGGCTCCCGCCTTGGCTACACCGGCTGCTACAGTTCCCACACCGGCTTCAGATACCAGCTTTACGGAGATTCTTGCCTGGGTGTTGGCATTTTTCAGATCATAGATCAGCTGCGCCAGATCCTCAATGGAATAAATATCGTGATGAGGGGGCGGAGAGATCAGGGACACACCGGGTGTGGAATGTCTGGTCTTGGCAATCCAGGGATATACCTTTCCTCCGGGCAGATGTCCGCCCTCGCCGGGTTTTGCTCCCTGTGCCATCTTAATCTGGATCTCCTGTGCACTTACCAGGTAACGGCTGGTGACGCCGAAACGTCCGCTGGCTACCTGCTTGATGGCAGAACAACGGTTGAGTCCATCCGGGCCTACGGTCAGACGGTCCAGATCCTCACCGCCTTCACCGGAATTGCTCTTGCCGTGCAGATGGTTCATGGCGATGGCCATGGTCTCATGGGCTTCCTTGGAAATGGAACCGTAGGACATGGCACCGGTCTTGAATCGGGTCACGATGGACTCTACCGGCTCTACTTCCTCGATCGGCACACCCTTTTTCGGATAATTGAAGTCCATCAGTCCTCTGAGGTTCTTGATGGAATCTTCATCGTTGACCATGGCAGTGTACTGCTTGAACATCTGATAATCACCGCGTCTGGTGGATTCCTGTAACATATGGATGGTAGCGGGGTTGTACAGATGCTCGTCACCGCCGCTGCGCATCTTGTGGTGTCCGGGGCTGTTTAAGGTCAGGTCGTTTTTCAGTCCCAGCGGATCAAATGCCTGAGAGTGCAGGTCGTCTACCTGCTGCTCAATATCTTTTAAGGTAATACCTCCCACACGACATACGGTGTTGGAGAAATACTTACTGATCACTTCCGGTGCAATACCGATAGCCTCGAAGATCTGGGAGCCTTGATAGGACTGGATAGTGCTGATGCCCATCTTGGAAGCGATCTTGACAATGCCGTGGAGAACAGCGTTGTTGTAATCATCCACTGCAGCATAATAATCTTTGTCCAGCATATTGCTCTCGATCAGCTCCTTGATGGTATCCTGTGCCAGATAAGGGTTGATAGCGCAGGCACCATAGCCAAGCAGTGTAGCAAAATGGTGTACTTCTCTGGGTTCGCCGGATTCCAGGATCAATGCGACTCTGGTCCTCTTCTTGGTGCGTACAAGATACTGGTTCAGGGCAGATACGGCAAGCAGGGAAGGAATGGGCACATGGTTCTCATCCACGCCTCTGTCGGACAGGATCAGAATGTTCACGCCTTCTCTGTAAGCTCTGTCCACTTCCACGAACAGTCGGTCAATGGCACGCTCTAAGCTGGTGTTCTTATAATATACGATAGGTACGACTTCTACCTTGAAGCCGTCTACTTTCATGTTCTTGATCTTCAAGAGATCGGTGTTGGTCAGGATCGGGTTGTTGACCTTCAGAACGTTACAGTTCTTCGGAGTCTCCTCCAGGATGTTGCCTTCGGTACCGATGTATACGGTGGTGGAGGTTACAATCTCCTCACGGATGGCATCAATGGGCGGGTTGGTCACCTGTGCAAACAGCTGCTTGAAATAATGGAACAGCGGGTGATTCGTCTTGCTCAGCACGGGCAGTGGGGTATCCACACCCATGGCTGCGATGGCTTCGCTGCCGTTCTTTGCCATCGGCAGAATGCTCTGCTTCATTTCATCATAGGTGTAGCCAAAAGCCTTCTGCATCCGCTGGCGCTCTTCGTAGGTGTATTCCGGAACACGATAGTTCGGGATATGGATGCTCTTCAGTTCGGTCAGATTGTTGTCCAGCCATTCTCCATAAGGTTGTCTGGAAGCATATTTTTCCTTGATCTCCTCATCGTCGATGACTCTGCCCTGTACGGTATCGACCAAGAGCATCTTGCCGGGACGAAGTCTTTCTTTTACTTTGATCTTCGTGGGATCAATGGGAAGCACACCTACCTCAGAGGACAGGATCAGGGTATCGTCGTCAGTGATCATGTAACGGGAAGGACGCAGTCCGTTTCTGTCCAGCACGGCTCCCATGATATCTCCGTCGGAGAACAGAATGGATGCAGGACCGTCCCAGGGTTCCATCATGGTAGCGTAATACTGGTAGAAATCTCTCTTGGTCTGGGACATGGCCTTGTTATTCGCCCAGGGCTCGGGGATGGCGATCATGACTGCCAGAGGCAACTCCATGCCGCTCATTACCAAAAACTCCAATGTATTGTCTAACATCGCGGAATCGGAACCGGTCTTGCTGATGGCAGGCAGCACCTTATGCAGCTGTCCCTTCAGATGCTCGGATTCCATGTTCTCTTCGCGCGCCAGCATCTTATCGGCATTGCCGCGGATGGTGTTGATCTCACCGTTGTGTACCATCAGACGGTTCGGATGGGCACGCTCCCAGCTGGGGTTGGTGTTGGTAGAGAAACGGGAATGTACCATAGCGATAGCGGATTCGTAATCCTCACTCTGTAAGTCTGCAAAGAAGGTACGAAGCTGTCCTACCAGGAACATTCCTTTATATACGATGGTTCTGCTGGAAAGAGAGACCACATAGGTATCATCGGAAGACTGCTCGAATACACGCCTTGCAATGTAAAGTCTGCGGTCGAAGGGCAGACCTTTTTCCACATCGACGGGCTTTTTCACAAAGCCCTGCATGATATAAGGCATGCACTCTACTGCCTTGTGTCCCAGCACATTGGGGAAAGTGGGCACTTCACGCCAGCCGAGGAATTCCATTCCTTCCTTTTCCACAATGATCTCGAACATCTTCTTCGCCTGGTTACGGCGCAGCTCTTCCTGGGGGAAGAAGAACATGCCGACACCGTATTCTCTCTCTCCGCCGATATCCATGCCCAGAGCCTTTGTGACTCTTGCAAAAAATTTGTGAGGGATCTGGGTCAGAATACCGACACCATCACCGGTCTTACCTTCCGCATCCTTACCGGCTCTGTGCTCCAGATTCTCTACGATCTTCAGCGCATTCTCAACGGTAGCGCGGCTCTTCTCTCCGTGAATATTGACACAGGCTCCGATACCGCAGTTATCATGCTCAAATTCTTCCCGATATAACGGTGCCTTGGGCAGCTCCTGTTTTACATCAAACATATAGTTCTCCTTTCCGGGTTTCTATTTCTCTCTTCTTAATCCGTCTGTTACTATTTTGAACCTCATTTGCAAGACCGTAATAGTAACAAAAAAGGTCGCAATGAGACTCTTTCGAGCGCCTCATTGCGACCTTTTCTGTACTATACACCTATTTTTCTCATTTGTAAATATAGATTTTTCTACGAATTGTCAGATAATTTGTCAATTCCGTTGTTTGCATGTCTGTTATCTGGAAATTGTATTAATTTTCTCTTTAAAATTATATTTCCCACACAACTTTTTGTGGATTTCCCCTATTTTTCCTGTTTCCGGCCATACACCTTGCTCATCAGTTTCTGATACATTGCAGAAAAGTGTTTACTCTCTGCCAGTGCGGTGCGAAGAGGCGCAAACGTCAGTGCCATCACTGCCCGGTAGCGGAACAGTTCGCCGGGATTCATGTATTTTGTCGTGATCTCCTTATGTTCTGCAGCGCTGCGCTTCAGGTTCTCCTTGGTCTCAGAGTAGCCGCCGCCCTCGTAGGAGGACACGGTAAGTCCCAGATACTGCATGGGTGCTTTGGCACGATAATAGCACCAGAGGAAATGTTCGTAATCTGCACGGATCTTATATTTGGGTTCATAGGGCTTCTGTCTGCACAGGTCTGCAGCATAAAAGCAGGACTGGTGGCAGGGAATGTTGCGGTAGCAGACGAAACCGGTGATGCGGGGCGGGGAAGAGATCTTCGTCTCTGTCTTCGCGCTGTATGTATCGCCGTAGTAGATGCCCTGAAGTTTCGCCGGGTGCTGTTCCATGAACTGTGCGGTGCGGCTCAGAACTTCGTTGTCATAGAAAAGGTCACCGCAATTTAGGAAGAGAATATAGTCGCCAGTCACATGGGAGACTGCCTGATTCATGGCTTCGTAGATGCTGTGGTCGGGTTCCTGGTATAAGCGGATATGTCTGTCCTCGCGCATGGTTTCTATGGAACCGTCGCGGCTGCCGCCGTCTTTGACGATGATCTCGAAATCAGGGTAGGTCTGGGACAGGATACTGTCCAGAGTCTGATTCAGTTTAGGGCCTGGGTTTAAGCAGACTACGATAATGCTGAATTTCATGTGTTGCTCCTATTTTTCTATAAAATCTCCGTAGCCATCCAGAGATATCTTATCGAATATCCAGAGGATGGCTAATATACTTTATTAGTGCTTAGAATATATTTTTCTGTTTATGAAGTGTTCCAAGGGAGGCTGCTGCCACTGCCAGGAAAATCACGCATACAGGCCAGCTGACAAAGCCGGTGACGGCGATGGCGGTATAGGACAGGCAGTAGGCGAGGACGTTGGATGCCACATGGACAAAGACTGCCATTTTGAACTCTCCAAAGTATTCGTAAGCATATGCCATCAGGCAGCCGATGAGGAAGCCGTATACGCCCTGGACATAGTTCATGTGGTAGACACCGAAGATCAGGGCGGACAGGGCTATGGCGAGTTTGATATCCATGAATCTGCGAAGGTATCCGTAGATAACTCCGCGGAACAGGAGTTCCTCTGCTATGGGGGAGATGAAGCCGAATACGAGGATTCCTACGATAAAGTGTGCGGAATATTGCTGGGCTGCCACTTCGGTATAAGCTTCAGACTTATTAGTCACTCCCAGGAGTTCAAACAGGAGATTGCATCCGATGACGGCACCGATGGTAGCCACAGTCAGTAAGACATATTTGCTCTTTCCTTCTTTTTTCAAGTGGCTTAAGTGCATGTCCTCTTTATTTTTATCAATGAGCAGTTTCGCTGTGGACCATACGGCAATGGCACCGCCGATGAATCCAAGAGCCGCAATGATGCTGGAGACATCTCCGGAGTAGCCGTTATAGGCGCCGGTCTCATCCCGTAGGATTAAAAGATCCACCAGTCCACCGGAGGCTCCGGACTGTGCCAGCTGATATAACAGTGCCAGCAGCGCATACTGCACTGCATTGCGCACCAATATAAACATCAGAAACGAATACACCATGGTCCAGATCCTCTGATACATGGGGTTTTTCTTTTTATTGTCCGGATTTCCGTTCAGTAATTCTTCACTGCCACGGAGTAAAAATTTCTCCAGTTCTTCCACGGATTGTACAATGTAATCCGCCTTCGCTTCCTTTAATTCTTCCTTGCTTCCGTAGCCGTAGGTCACTCCCACGCTCTCCACTCCGAGCGCTCTGGCTCCTTCCACATCAAACTTTCTGTCACCGATCATATAGACCTGTTCGGGATCCACGGGGTTCTCTCCAAAGAGCTGACGAAGGGTTTCCTGTACCACCTGATCCTTGGTCTCTCTTCTGCCGTCCAGTTCACTACCCACCACTACAGAAAAATATTTTTTCAGATCAAAATGTTCCAGGATACGCTCTACGTATACCTGGGGCTTGCTGGATGCTACTGCCAGAAAATATCCCTTAGCCTGAAGTTCCCGCAGCATCTTAGGGATACCGGTATAGACCTCATTTTCAAAAAGTCCCGTATCCTGAAAGCGCTCTCTGTATTTTGCCACAGCTTCTTCTGCCTGCTTTGCGGTGAAACCGTAGAATTCCATAAAGCTGTCACGCAGTGGCGGTCCGATAAAGGGTTCTAGCTTGTCCAGATCCGGCTCCTCGATGCCAAAGGAGTGCAGTGCATACTGCACACAGGTAGTAATTCCGATTTTAGGATCTGTCAGGGTGCCGTCCAGATCAAACAGCAGATATTTCTTCATTCTTATAATTCCTTTTTCTTTCTATTCTCATATGTTCCGCAAACGACTAGTACAGCATTCAAAAATTGTCAAGCTTTTCTGATGTCGCAGATGGAAATTTATACGAGTTATTCGTCTGGTTGTTTGCAGAACAAGGTACTAGAAGCTGCGGATCTTGTCTCCGTCATCCTCGGTATTTTTCAGTGCTTTGATCTCCACATCGTAGCCCACATTGGCATTGACCTGCACATGGACGATGTCGCCTACTTTTTTGCCAAGGAGTGCTTTGCCCAGGGGGGACTCATTGCTGATCAGACCTTCCAGGGAATTACCGCGGACGGTTGTCACGATCTTGTAATCCTCTTCCGTGCCGTCATCTACGAATTCCACCGTGACGGTATTGTTGATACCTACCTCATCCGCTGCGGAGTTCTCGGAGATGACCTTCGCGGTCTTGATCATTCTCTCCAGATAGCGGATCCGGCTCTCGTTCTGATTCTTATACTTTTTGGCTGCATAGTATTCAAAATTCTCGCTGAGATCACCGTGGGCTCTGGCTTCTTTGACGTCCTCCAGTGCCTTGGGACGCACGACCAGCTTGCGGTATTCGATCTCTTCTTCCATTTTCTTAATGTCAGTGGGGGTTAATTCATCGTACATAATTTCTCCATTTCTATCTATTCACTTACTTGCTTCACTTCGCATCAGGGATACATCTTTCTTTTCCTCTAGCAAATGCACTTCTCTGCCTCAAGCAGCCATTCGATCTTAACCGCTATGTTTTACCGGCATGCCAGCATTTTACAATTGCATTGCATAGATCACAGCCAAAGATAAAATGATCTGAATGATAGCAAATCGGAATACCGTCTGGGTATTGGACCAGTCCCATACCTTCCGCACATGATCGTGCAGCGGCGTTCTCGTATTTTTTAAAATATGAATCTTCAGAAAGCGAAGCAAAGATACCTTCAAAAGTCCCAGTCCTCCGTCCAGGATCAACACCAGCGCCAGCGGGATGAACAGGAACGGGCAGCCGCTCTTTAAAATGGCGATGCTGATGAACAATCCCATGGCCCGGGAACCGGCATCCCCCATCATCAGCTTACTGGGTGTGGCATTGTACCACAAATAGCCCAGAATACATACGGCAAACAGCAGGATCAGGAAAGAGTAAGTCTCATTCACATCCTTCATGCGATCCACAATGTAGATAGACATAATTGTGATAATAGTCAAAGTTCCGGACAGTCCGTCCACGCCATCGGAGCAGTTGGTCACATTCACGGAGGTCCATACCAGGATCACCGTGAGAATGGCGAATACCACAGGCGGCAGCGTGAACTTTACATGGAACAATGCCAGCTCCACCACGTTGGAATTATATTTCAGAAAAGTGATGGCTACCAGTGCTGCCACACACAGATCCAAGAAACCTTTTTTGTACTCGCCCCATGGAGTCTTGGAAGCATCGTCCAAAAATCCCGTCATCATGCATACCACGATCAGCAGCAGGTAGATCACCAGCTCTGCGCTTAAATGGGAAAACAGCAGAACAGATGCCACAAATGCCAGGACAAAAATAATTCCGGCGCCTCTGGGTTTCCCCGCAGACAATTTTCCGTCATGGGCAAATTCTCTTCCGGCATCCTTAGGCAGATATGGACTTAATTTTGCCGTTGCCAGTACCGTAGCTCCAAAAGCAAAAAGGATTCCAAAAAAAGCAAGGAGAGAACTGCTTCCCTCCGGTAAGATCATCTGTAACATACTATCCCTCGTTTCCACATGATGCACCCGAGACATTCATCACGACACTCTCATGCTGTATTTTCTGATAAATTTCATAACTGTCCGGCGGGGCTTCGCGGAATGAACGTCCCAGAACAGTTACAAAACATTTTAACACAAATATATCGGAATCTCAAATAATTTCCACAACAATTCATGAACTGTTGCATTTGACAGCCTCCCTACGGTGGACTACTATATTCTTATGAATACTTTCTGAAAAATAGCCATAAAAGGAGAAACACCCTATGATGATCCATAAGATCGAACCTCATAAATATTATCCGGAATTCCGAAATCAGGAGCCAAAGCCTTCCGATTATCTGCTGTTGTTTGATGGTGAAAAGGTATATCTGCCCTCCCATACAGGAAACGACGCTGCTGTTGCGGGCTCTTCCGCGAATGCAGGTATTGTGAAGCATTCTCAGGTATATCTTCCTACCTTCGAGGAAGTTCATGGACTATTGGGAATCCGACAGCCTCTGGAGCGCTTTTTCCTCGACTGTGAATACCTCTTTTCCATTGACGACAGGGCTTTTTACCGTAAGACCGTAGAAAACTCCGGTGCTCTCATGCTCCCGGAGGAAGATCTCTATGCTTCCGGCATGTTCCGTAACTTTGAACCGGAATATCTGGCATTCGCTGGGATCACCGCCACCCAGATCAACCGTTTCCGTCTGGATCGGAAATTCTGCGGCCGCTGTGGTCATCCCACAGTTCACAGTACCACAGAGCGGGCCTGCATCTGCCCGGAGTGCGGACAGATCGAATATCCCAAGATCTCTCCGGCTGTCATTATCGCCATCGTGGATACCATGCAGGACAAGATTCTGCTGACCCGCTACGCCGGCGGTTCCTACCGTCACTGGGCACTGGTAGCAGGCTTCGTGGAAGTCGGTGAGACCTTCAAGGGCGCTGCCCGCAGAGAGATCATGGAAGAGGTAGGCCTTAAGGTCAGTGATCTGGTCTATTACAAATCCCAGCCCTGGTCCTTCAGTGATTCCGCTATGATCGGCTTCTTTGCAAAGCTGGAAGGTGATCCCACGATTACTTTGCAGGAATCCGAACTCGGTGAAGCAAAATGGTTCTCCCGTAGCGAAGTTCCGGATCTTCCTTCCACCATCAGTGTGGGGCAGGAAATGATCACCTTATTCAAGAATGGTGGGGATCCGTTTTGTCAGAGATAATTGTTGCATTTGACAGTTTTTCACTTCTATTCCATGGTATACCTTGACTTTGTGCCCCCGTGAATTCAGTTCCGGGGGTATAATCGGCCTATTATGGCTCCCCATACCCTAACGGTTTCTTTTCCTTGGGTATAGCCGTCCTATTGTAGCTCCCCATACCCAGCCGGTTTCTTTTCCCTGGGTATAATCGGCCTATTGTGCCTCCCTATACCCGGCTGGTTTCTTTTCCCTGGGTATAATCGGCCTATTGTGCCTCCCTATACCAGGCCGGTTTCTGTTCCCTGGGTATAGTCGGCCTATTGTAGCTCCCCATACCCGGCCGGTTTCTTTTCCTTGGGTATAATCGGCCTGTTTTAGCTCTCTGCGCCCCGTTCTCTTGATCTTCCTGGGGCTTAATCAGCTTCTTTTCCTCTCTGCGCCCCGCTCCCTTGATCTTCCCGGGGCTTAATCAGCTTCTTTTCCTCTCTGCGCCCCGCTCTTTCGATCTTCCCGGGGCTTAATCA
>DLZQ01000036.1:0-4130 GCA_003447295.1 Lachnospiraceae bacterium | reverse complement strand
TCAGCTTCTTTTCCTCTCTGCGCTCCGCTCCCTTGATCTTCCCGGGGCTTAATCAGCATTCTCCTTATATTTGCGCCCCACGCACGAAAAAACCTGCCTCAGACGATAGCATCATCATAAGGCAGGCTACTTTCTATACATACTTTCTTTACATACTTTCTTTTCCTAGAACATCGTAGCTGTCGTCGCTTCTCTTTATCTCAATAAGCGGCACTTCTTCGCTACCTTCACTAACAGATATCCCTTCGGGAAGCTGCGAAGCTCCTGCTCCGTGATGCCCCGCATCAGTATCAGCATGACAAAATAGACTACGGCAGCGATCACAATCGCCGGAATGACAGAGATCCGCATAGATTTCGTCACCATATACAGACCTTCGTAGATTGCCCAGGCTGCCGCTCCCATAAACGCGGATGCGAACGCCGGAATTACAAAAGTCTTGACGATCTCCTGTCTATAGCCTACTGCTCTTCTTACTGCCCACTGGTTCAGTACGCACATCATACCGGAATACAGCGTATTGGCAATGGCAATGCTGTACAGATCCAGGCTCGTGAACATAAGAAGCAGCACTGCTGCCACCGTCTGCACCACCAGCGAGATCCCCGCATTGATGATCGGAGTATTGACTTTGCCCAGCCCCTGTAAAATGGAACTGTTTAATGTCGACAATGCATAAAAGATAACCGACAGTGACAATGTCATTAAAAGAGCTGCTGCCAGGTTCAGTTCTTCTGCCGTCTTATTCGTGAACAGCAGACTGATCACCGGCTTCGCCAGCACAAAAAGTCCCACAGCGCAGGGAATCGAGATCACCATGGTAGTCTTCACTGCCAATCCGATCTTCTCTCTGGCTCCCTTCACATCCCGGGCTGCCATCAGTTGTGCTACGGAAGGGATCATAGCAGATGCCATAGCAGATGCAAAGGCTATGGGAATATTGGACATTGTCAGGGACTGTCCGGAGAAAATACCATATTTTTCATAAATAGATACCGTATCCAGATTACGAAGAGACGGATACCATTTGGTGTAGATACTGTTGTTGACCGTACTGCTTAAGTTATATACAGCCGTACTCAAAATAAATGGGGTCACCACCAGTGTGATCGTCTTGAATATCTGTCCGTAGGAATCCACATGTTCATGCCTGTCACGCTGCACTCTGCGCAGGATCATTCCACGATTCAGAGCATAGACTCCCGCCATAAAAAGCAACGCCACTAATACGCCGACGCCGGTACCCAGTGCACTTCCCACGGCACCGTAGGTTGCTCTCATCACCTGCCCTGCCTGATCCGCCGGGACCTCCATCGTTCCCATAAACATTTGGATCAGAAGATATGCCGCGCCTACGCTGACTACCGCATTGGCGATCTGCTCCAGGATCTGCGATACGGAGGTCTGCGCCATGCTCTTATGTGCCTGAAAATACCCTCGTAAAACTCCCAGGATACCATAGACGAAGATCGTCGGTGCAAAGGTGCGCAGTACTGTGACCGCTGCTCCGGACACGAACAATCCCGCTCCGAAAAACAGAAAAAGGCTGGCTATACCGCCAACCACCAGTACATATATCATGGCTCCGTGGAACAGTCTGTGGGCGTTACGGTATTCCTTCTCTCCCAGCTTCTGTGCGATAGCTTTGGAAATTGCCGAGGGAATACTATAAGAGGAGATCAACAGAATGATCGTATAATAGTTATACGCTGACTGGTAATAACCAAGTCCCAGATTCCCGATGACACTCTGTAAAGGGCCCCTGTAAAGGAGCCCTATGATCCTGCTGATGATCCCGGCTGCCGCCAGAATCCCTGCCTGCATGATAAAATTGTTCTTGGAACTGTTCTTATCTGCCATATGTTATCTTACCTTATTTCAGTTCTTTATCCGATCAGCCAGTCATACATCTCCTGATATTTTCCGGCAGATACCTTCCAGGAGTAGTCAGTGGCCATGGCACGATCCACGATCTTATTCCACTCTCTCTTCCTGTCATAGTAAATATGCTCCGCATAGCGGATTGTATTCAGCATCTCGTGTGCATTGTAATTCATAAAGCTGAAGCCGGTACCGGTGCTCTCATACTCATTATAGGGCTGTACAGTATCCTTCAGTCCGCCGGTCTCTCTGACGATAGGTACGGTACCGTAGCGCAGCGCGATCAACTGACTCAGACCGCAGGGCTCGAATAGAGACGGCATCAGATAAGCATCACAAGCCGCATAGATTTTATGGGACAGTGCATCCGAATAATAAATGTTGGCAGACACCTTGTCTCCATACTTCCAGTCGAAATGACGGAACATATTCTCATAACGTTCCTCACCGGTGCCCAGTACCACGAACTGGATATCATCCTGGCACAGTTCATCCATCACATAAGCGATCAGATCCAGACCCTTCTGGTCTGTCAGTCTGGATACCAGACCGATCATCATTTTCTTATCATCTACGCGAAGTCCAAGCTCTTCCTGCAGGGCACGCTTATTCTTCACCTTTTCCTTGCGGAAATTCACTGCATTATAGGCTTTTACGATATTTTTGTCCGTCTCTGGATTGAACTCTCCATAGTCGATACCGTTGACAATGCCACGCAGGTCATGGCTTCTTGCACGCAGCAATCCGTCCAAGCCCTCGCCGTAGAACGGCGTCTTGATCTCCTCCGCATAAGTATCACTTACGGTAGTCACCGCATCCGCAAATACGATACCGCCCTTCAGCAGGTTCGCATCCTTATAAGCCTCTAACTTGTCAGAGGTAAAATAATACTCCGGCAGTCCGGTAATGCTCTGTACCGTCTTCACGTCCCATTTTCCCTGGAACTTCAAGTTATGTATGGTGATAACGGACTTCATGTTGCGGTAGAAATCTCCGCCATGGAAACGCTCCTTCAGGTATACCGGTATCAGACCTGTCTGCCAGTCATGGCAATGGATCAGATCCGGCTGGAAATTCAAAAGCGGTAATGCCGACAGCACTGCCTTGCAAAAATATGCATACTTTTCGATCTCATATCTGGGATCATCCCCATAAGGCTTAAAACCACCGAAATAGCTCTCATTATCAATGAAATAATAATGCACCCCGGCTTCCTCTGCCTCCAGAACACCTACGTACACATTCTGCCAGTTGAAATCCATGTAGAAATGTGTCACATACCTGAGTTTATCCTTCATCTCCTGTTTCATACAGGTATACTTCGGGATAAACACTCTTACATCAAAATACTCCTTGTCAATATACTTCGGCAAAGATCCTACGACATCCGCAAGTCCTCCGGTCTTGATAAAAGGTACGCCTTCCGATGCGGCAAAAAGAATTTTTTTCATGTAAACCCTCCACATATACTACGGCTTGTATTTCAAAACATAGATTGATTATACCATGTTTACGATTCATAGAAAAGAGGGCAGCGATAATTTACATATCTTTTAGAGTCTGCGGTTTTGCCTCAGTTTCTGTAAGAAAGTCGGATCCTGTCAGCGATCAGCGCGATAAATTCCGAATTGGTAGGTTTGCCTTTGCCCGTGTCGATCGTGTAACCGAACATGGCATCCAGGGTCTCCATGCGCCCTCTGCTCCAGGCAACCTCAATGGCATGGCGGATAGCGCGCTCTACGCGGCTGGGTGTGGTCTGAAAACGTTTGGCGATGGTCGGATACAGGATCTTCGTGATGGAACTGATCATTGCCGGATCCTCCACCGACATCATGATAGCTTCCCGCAGATACTGATACCCTTTGATATGTGCCGGAACTCCGATCTCATGGATCATATCCGTGACATCCTTTTCCAGGTCATGGATGACTTCCTGGGTCTGTTCCTTTTTTTCTGTCGCTTTTACTGTGCTGTCTTTGGCGTTTTTCGTAGAAGGAACCGTGATCATAATTTGGAATTCCTTGTTGGCATTCATCAGATCCCCCAGGATTTTGTATACTTTTTCATTATCCTTTGTAGTTGTAATGTTTAATTTTTCCATTAAACTACCTCCATGACTACAAAACTACTTTTTTCACGTACCGTTCTATTATAAATAGATATGCGTCGTAGCTTCAAGCAGAACCCATCGCAAGATTTTTCCAAATTTCGCAGAATAAAAAAATGTAATCACCACCACCCGTCTAACG
>DLZQ01000061.1 GCA_003447295.1 Lachnospiraceae bacterium | reverse complement strand
AATTTCCTCCATAATTGCAGAAAAGATCTAAAACAGAGGAATTGCTTCTTTTATAGAACTTTTTTCTATTCTTTTTCCACCATTTTCATTAGTTTAAGGCTGTTTTAAAGGAAACCCGTAGCCCCAATGCGGGCTACGGGGATTAGATAGCATTTCTTCACTAACTTTCAATTTAAAACTCTACTTCTCAAACTTCTCGTGAAGGTACTCCGAGAGTTTGGTGTTCTCGCTGTAGTCCACGGGGCAGTCGATAATGCAGGGAACCGTCTGCTGAAACGCATCTTCCAAAATCGGCAGCAGGTCCTCTGCCTTCTCTACACGGTAGCCTTTCGCATGCATGCTTTCGGCATACTTCACGAAATCAGGATTTTGGAAATCCACAAAACAGTTATGTCCGAAGTGATCCATCTGTTTCCATTTGATCAGGCCGTAGCTGGCATCGGAGAAGATCAGTGTTACGATAGGTGTCCCCTCTCTCAGTGCCGTCTCATATTCCTGGCTGTTCATCATAAATCCGCCATCCCCGGAGATCGCCAGCACTTTTTTCTCCGGATAGATCAGCTTGGCCGCGACGGCTCCCGGAACAGCAATTCCCATGGTAGCAAATCCATTGGAAATGATACAGGTATTGGGTTCGTAACAGTTGTACTCTCTGGCGATCCACATTTTATGAGCACCCACATCCGAGATTACAATATCATCCGCACCCATGAATTTCCGCACATCATGCAGTATTTTCTGGGGCTTCATGGGAAAAGAAGTATCCTCCGCGTAGCTTTCATACTCTGTCACCATTTCGGTCCGCAGCTTCAGAAGTTCTTCCGGTTCTTCCTTTGCATCGCTACGATACTGAATCTGTTGTAAGGAATAGGAAATATCTCCAATGACCTCAACCTCCGGCTGATACAACATGTTGATGTGTGCAGGTCTCTGATCGATATGAAGAATCTTGTGTTTTCCACCTTCATTCCATTTTCCGGGAGCGAACTCCACAATATCATATCCCACGGCGATTACCAGATCTGCCATATCCAGCACTTTGTTCTGATAGTCCTTCTGAGGAATTCCGATCGTCCACATGGAATATTTGTTGTTAAAAGGAATGATTCCCTTCGCCATCATGGTATTGACCACCGGTATCTTCAATGCATCCGCAAAACTGGTCAGCGCTTCACCCGCATGATTTCTCACCGCACTGTGCCCCACAAGGATCACCGGATGCTCTGCTTTGAAGATCATTGCTGCCGCCTGATCAATACTTGAAAAGGAAGCATATTCTTTATCTCTTTCCGGTTTTTTCAACGGCTGTGTGGCAATACCGGAGCTGACCGGCAGCTTTGCCACATTCGTCGGGAGATCTACATGACAGGCTCCTGGCTTTTCACTTTCCGCATATTTAAAAGCAATTCTTACGATCTCATTCACGGAATTGGGATTGACGATCTGTTTGCTTCTCTTGGTAATCGGAGCAAAAAGTTCTACCAAATCCAAATACTGATGAGAGGTCAGATGCATCCGCTCTGTTCCCACCTGTCCGGTAATGGCAATCATAGGCGCTCCGTCGGAATTTGCATCCGCGGTACCGGTGATCAGGTTCGTTGCTCCGGGTCCCAGTGTGGAAAAGCACACACCTGCCTTCCCCGTAAGTCTTCCGTACATGTCCGCCATGAATGCAGCACCCTGTTCATGTCTTACCACAACGACCCGGATGTCCGACTTCTCCAGTGCATTCATCATATCCAGATTCTCTTCTCCCGGGATACCGAAGACATATTTTACGCCTTCGTTTTCCAGACATTTCACCAACACCTCAGCTACGGTATTCTGCTTCTTTTCCTGCTCGCTCATAGGTTTCACCTCGTGGTTTTCATAACATTTTTAATATTTATAAAATAAAAGAGACAACGGCTTCCGCTTCTACGGACTTCGTTGTCTCTTTATTCGCTCATGTTAGCACAGAACCTTTGGAACGTCAATCAGATTCTCCCAGCCTTGCCTTAAAATCTTCATATCCAAAATGCACGAGTTCTTCGCATATTCCTGGTTCAGCAATCCGCTCCCGCCGCCATGGCAGATACCGGCAGCCCTCCTCCGAAATAGAAATGCGTTCCGTGCGCCTCATCTGCCAGACAGAGCATCCCGGCATCATGCGCCATTTTTACGATGGCCCTCAGATCACTGCAGATTCCGTAATAGGTCGGATTATTGACCAGTACCGCTACCGCCTTCGGATGCTCCGCGATTGCCTTTGCCACCTGCTCTCTCTTCATTCCCAGCGAAATTCCCAGCCGCTGGTCCACCTCAGGATTTACATAGACCGGAATCGCTCCGCACAATACCAGTGCATTCAGCACACTACGGTGTACATTACGTGGCAGGATGATCTCATCCCCCCGTTTGCAGGCAGTCAGCACCATACTCTGTACCGAGCTGGTAGTGCCTCCCACCATAAGAAAAGCATGTGCCGCTCCAAATGCATCTGCTGCCAGTTCTTCCGCTTCCCGGATGACGGATACCGGGTGTCACAGATTGTCCAGCGGCTTCATGCTGTTGACATCCACGCCCACACATTGTTCCCCCAGGAATTTTGTCAGTTCAGGATTGCCCCGAAGTTTTCCAGTGCTTCATGGATCGGAGCCCTGCGCTGATCCATATGGGTATGCTTCTCGCTCATATCCCATTCCTCCCTTTGTTATCAAAAAGTGTCGCAGTCTGTTCTGTCACCATGACATTTTCCAAATACAGATTCTTGTGCAAGCAAAAATCTGTACTTGGCTCATCGTATACACAAAAAACAGGCTGCGCATTTGCACAACCTGTTTATCTTCTCAGTCGATTTTCTGTCATTGCAGAATCAGCGTTTTCTTCGGAAATATCATTTATTACAGAATCCCACAACACATCCCTTCCGGATGTATGCAAAAGTTCTGTTTTCTTCCATTGATTTCCATTGCTTCTTTGCATTTATTTTGAAAAGACTTTCACACATCCTGTCTCTCAAAATCGATTTATTTTAACATTACTATAATTATTTTATCAATTACTTTTGAACTATTTCTCATTTTTCTTGTTTTTTGCCATTTTCCCGACAACAAACCCAAAGGCATTCCGCACTCCGGGACCGGCGAAAAAGATCTGCCAGCACAGCGCCATGGGGAAGTTCTGGACGGTCTTCTGCAGCCATAAGGCGATGATCTGATTGCCGGGATGCATGAAGAGGCAGGTGGCAATAAAACTCATCACCGGGCACATCAGGCATACGATCATGGAAGAGATCGCAAGTGTGATAAAAATAGGCTTATCCTCAGGAGATACCATGCGGAATGCCAGCTTCTGGGACAGCTTTTCTACGACAAAGTACTCCAGAATACAGGCGATTGGCCACATAATGGGAATCTCGTGGAACGCTAACAGGAAGACCTCGTTAGTCATTCCTCCCTTGTCCAGTGCGATGTTGTAACAGACCATGGCGTACACCATAACGAACGCCATGATCAGGGTGAAAATAATGTTCTGTAATCTTGTTTTCGGCATAATTGGATGCCCTCCTTTTCTAAAAATGAGCGCAAAAAGACACATGTGTGTTGTTCGTTAATCAGTGAGCAGTGCGCACATGTGTCGTTTCCAATTCTTACCTAAAGTCTTTATGCTGTTTTACTATTTTTGCAACGGTGAGATTTTATCACATAGATTCCGGAAAAGTCAATATGAAATAATGGATTTTTTCTTCCACTGCTTCTTCCGGCGGTCCCCGGGATCTTACGCCGTTTTCTTTGCCGTTCTATCTTAGATACAGATGGGAGGAAAAAATTTTTTTATATGTCTCTGAATAGACGCAAACGGGACTGTCCTTTCGAACAGTCCCTGAAGAGAAAAAGAGAAACCAAAATAGTTTTGGATAAAAGCAAATTAATTCTGAACGTTGAATGCGCCCATGCCGGGATATACGGCTGCCGCACCCAGTTCTTCCTCAATACGGAGTAACTGGTTGTATTTCGCCACACGCTCGGTTCTGCTGGGAGCACCGGTCTTGATCTGACAGGTGTTCAGTGCCACTGCCAGGTCAGCAATGGTGGTGTCCTCGGTCTCACCGGAACGATGGGAGGAGATAGCGGTATAGCCTGCCTTGTGTGCCATCTTGATGGCTTCCAGAGTCTCGGATACGGATCCGATCTGGTTCAGCTTGATGAGGATGGAGTTACCACAGCCAAGGGATATTCCCTTTGCCAGTCTCTCGGTATTGGTTACGAAGAGGTCATCACCGACTAACTGTACCTTATCGCCCAGTTCTGCGGTCAGCTTCTTCCAGCCTTCCCAGTCTTCCTCATCCAGTGCATCTTCTATCGAAATGATGGGGTATTTCTCCACCAGTTTCTTCCAATGTGCGATCAGTTCTTCGGAGGTAAATACGGTACCTGCCTTGGGCAGCTTGTATTCACCGACCTTGCCGGTCTTCCATTCGCTGGAAGCGGCATCCATAGCAATCTTGAAGTCCTTACCGGGCTCATAGCCTGCCTTCTTCACAGCCTCTAAGATTGTCTCGATAGCTTCTTCGTCAGATTTTAATGCCGGTGCGAAACCACCCTCGTCACCTACGGAAGTAGCCAGTCCTCTGTCCTTTAAAATAGAAGCCAGTGCGTGGAATACTTCAGCGCACCATCTTAAGCATTCCTTGAAGGAAGGAGCGCCTACGGGCATGATCATGAATTCCTGTACATCCAGGCCGGAGGACAGTGCATGGCAGCCACCGTTGATGATGTTCATCATAGGAACCGGAAGTCTGTTACCGGAGATACCACCCAGGAAACGATACAGGGGAATATCCAGGGAAATCGCTGCGGCTCTTGCACTGGCAATGGATACTGCCAGGATCGCATTGGCTCCCAGCCTGGACTTATCCTTGGTTCCATCCGCATCGATCATTGCCTTATCAATCGCATAAATATCAGAAGCATCCATTCCCTGCAATGTCTCAGTGATTACAGTGTTAATATTCTCCACCGCCTTCTGCACACCCTTGCCCAGATATCTGCTCTTGTCTCCGTCTCTTAACTCCAGTGCTTCGAATTCACCGGTGGATGCTCCGCTGGGAGCCATACCACGACCAATCGTACCATCCACCAGAGTCACCTCTGCTTCTACGGTAGGATTACCTCTGGAATCCAGGATTTCTCTTCCGATTACTTTTTCAATCTCTAAATAATTCATTTCGTTCTTCTCCTTTATCCTCTATTCTAACTTTTATTCCCAAACCTTCTCCTTTGTAAATCCCCTATAAGGGCTGAAAAACTCCTCCCGGGAGATCCCCTCCCGGCAGTCCGCGGATTCAGCAGCTCCGTTTCCTCTGAGGAGTTTCACATGATTCACTCATTAGTTAGTTGCACCTAACTCTTGAATTATTATATCGGGTATTCTTCGAAATAGCAATAGTTATAAATGAGAGGATTTCTCAAAGAGTTCCCAAAAGGGGTTTTCATGTATATCCTTTTGTTTTTAGGTAAGATTAATTTTAGACTTTCTTTTATACATTTTTCATTTATTTCTAAAATGTCATTCCTTTAAATCTAAAATATAGTAAAATAGACTTCATCAAATCTTAAAAGAAAACATTTAAATAGTGCTGCATCTGCGGCAGAATGAGAGGCAATATGAGGAGTTTCGGTGAGATCCTTACATCCCTGCGGGAAGAACGGGGCATCTATCAGAAGGAACTGGCTGCCATATTAAAAGTATCCGTTGGCACCGTCTCTAATTATGAGAACAATATTCACTTCCCGGATCAGGAAGCATTACTGCAACTGGCTGATTATTTCGGAGTGACCGTTGATTATCTGTTGGGGCGTACTTCCTATCGTTATAGTCTGGATACCCTGAATGAAGAGTATGCTCCCGGCATGACCGTGGCTGAGCTGGTGGATATCATACAGCATTTCAGTCCCCAGAACACGGCATCCTTTTTGGATTATATCGAACTTCTGCAATTACGACAAAAGGCAGAGGATTGCTCCTCTACCTCGTAGATAAGAACTGCTGTTCCCGGATGGCCGCCTGGTCGTCCGGGTAATTTTGTAAGTAGGCTTTTAACAGCACTGCCGCTTTCTGATAATCCTGCAGATATTCATATGCTACGATCTCGTTGAAAGACAGGGTCTGCATCAGGCTGTTTCCTTCGATCTGTTTTCCTGCCTGAAATGCTTCCAGCGCCTTCTGGTAGTCCTTTTTCGCCATCTCACATAATCCCAGCTGATTATAGATCTCCGCATCCGGTCCCTGCTTGGACAGGTAATTGCTATACACACTGGAGGCATAATTATAATCTCCGGTGGCTGCATAAGCTTTCCCCAGGTACAGATAGCTGTCCACTCCACCCTTACCCTTGGCTTCTTCCAGTGCCAGGTAGGCTTTCTGATAATCTCCCAGGTAATAATAAATACGACCGCTGTCATAGGCATCCAGCTGTTTTGCCGTATTCAGGACATTTTGCAGATACTCCTGCCCGACTTCCCGGTATCCGTAGTCTGCCAGGGCTTCGTAGATCTCGATCATCCGGTCGTAATTCTTCGGGTCCATAGAGATTGCCTTGTCGAAATCCGCCTTGGCACTCTCGTAATCTCCCAGTTCCAGTTCCGCCGATCCCCGCAGGAAATAGGCGTCCTTCTCCTCCGGCTTCAGTCCCAGAATGGCATCATATACCTTTTTTGCCTCCGCAGGCTGTCCGTTCTTCCGGTAGGCGGCTGCAAGATAATAGTTCATATCGTAGTCTACATTCTGCACCCAGCCGTCACTAAGCTCCAACGCCTCTGTAAAATACTGCACTGCCTGATCATATTCTGTCAGCCCCATGCTGGCAATCCCCCGGCCTCTTGCAATAAGACGGCTGTTTTCCTTCTGTGCTTCCGCTTCGTCGAAGGCTGTCAATGCACCCTGATAATCCAGTGTTTCCACCAGCTGCATCCCTTCGGTGATTTTCGTAGTATCATTTCCGCAGCCTGTCAGCATGCTTATCATCAGACAACAGACTCCTGCCATCACTATTTTCTTATGTGTTTTACCCATGCTTTCCTCCACGGTCTGTTTCGATCCTTACTGCTCTATTACTTTACTGCTCGTCCAGTTTGGATGTGCAATGAGGACATCTCGTTGCGTCAATGGCGATCTCGCTCTTACAGAACGGGCATTTCTTCGTCGTAGGTGCTGCCGGAGTCTCCTCTTTATGGTGCAGGGTGTCTCCCAGCTTGTTGATGAATTTTACCAGACAGAAGATCACAAATGCGGTGATCAGGAAATTGATGACCGCTGTGATAAAATTACCGTACATCAGCACCGGTGCGGTGTCACCGCTTCCCAGCTTCACATACAAATTAGAAAAATCCGTGCCTCCGAAGATTGCCAGAACCGGAGTAAGGATATCCTGATTCAGAGAAGTAACGATAGCGGTAAATGCGCCGCCGACGATCACGCCGACTGCCATATCCATTACATTTCCCCTCAGAATAAACTTTTTAAATTCCTGCACGAATCCGCTTTTCCTGCTCATTTTCTCTTCCTTCCTCTTATGGTATACTGTTT
>DLZQ01000092.1 GCA_003447295.1 Lachnospiraceae bacterium | reverse complement strand
ACACCATTATATGGACTTTATCCCCCAATGCGGGCTACGGGGATTCGATAGCATTTCTTAATTAACTCTCAAGTTAGTTTGGTGCAAAAACCTTAAAAACAATGAATTCCGTACAAAAAAAGTTTCTAAATCAGGAATTTTTGTATGGAATTTCTCCATTTTGCACGCTCAGCGAAAATAACAGCTTTTTACATGGCAAAATCTCCTGTTTTTGTATTTTTTAAAAAAAATAACGTTTTTAATACAAATAGAACTCCCCGCGTAACTCTCAATTAACTACGCTTGGCAGCATGTTCCAGATAGAGGAAAAATGCCACATTCAAAACAATGCCCACTGCCGTAGAGATGGGGGCTGCGAGGCCGATATTGGTGAGGCTTGCGTCCGGCTGGATACTCATATAGTAAGCAAAGGGAAGGCGGACGAGAAGGGTCTGGATCAGTCCCTGGAGCATGACCCACACGGTCTTGCCATTACCATTAAAATATCCCATCATGCTGAACAGCACAGCAGTCAATAGCGTCTCCGGTGCGAAACCTTTCAGGTACTCATAGCCTCTCTGCACCACTGCCGCATCCGCGGAGAAGATGCCTGCCAGCAGGTCCCCCCGGAAGAACACCAGTACAAAGGCGAAGCATCCCACCAAAAGTCCGATGCCGATACCGGTGAACATGGTCTTCTTCGCCCGTTTCTGTTCTCCGGCACCTACATTCTGTGACACGAAAGAAGAAGTGGACTGCATCAGTGCACTGGGGATCAGCATGGCAAAGTTAACGATCTTGCACGCCACGCCGTAGCCGGAGGAAGCTTCCAGTCCCAGGCGGTTGACAAAGGCGCACAGTGCCAGGAAAGAGCCTTGCGTCAGGCACTCCTGCAAAGCTAACGGCAGACCAATCTGCAGGAATTTACCGCACTGGGGATTCCAACGAAAATCGTATCTGGTAATGGTAAAGGGCAGTCCCTTTTTCACAAGGCGTACAATTGCAAACACTACGCTCAATGCCTGGGCAAAAACAGTAGCCAGTGCCGCTCCCATGGCATCCATGCCCAGTCCTGCCACCAGTACCAGATCACCCACGATATTGACAATGCATGCCACGAAGACAAACAACAGCGGTGAATTGCTATCGCCAAGTCCTCGAAAGATCGCGGACAATACGTTATATGCCACGATAAAAAAGATTCCCGCACCGCAGATCCGGATGTAAGCTGCGGTCAACTCTACCGCCTCTTCCGGTGCCTGCATGAGAACCGCAATAGGCCGGGCAAAAACAACCATGACCACAAACAGCACCAGTGAGATCACTGCAAATACAACACTTCCTCCGCCGATGATACTGCCGATCTGCTCCTCCTTCTTCTCTCCCAGATACCGGGCGATCAGCACAGTAATCCCCATTGCCAGCTGAGTCACTACGAAAGTTACCAGATTCAGCACCTGGCTGCCGGTAGAGACTCCGGACAATCCCGAAGTGGAGCCGAACCGTCCCACTACCAGCAGGTCTACCGCACCGTAAGCTGCCTGTAAGATTAAGGCTCCCAAAATGGGAACCATGAAACGGAGCAACTTTTTCAAAATGCTTCCCTGTGTAAAATCCATCATGTCATTTTCTTTATTTCTCAAAGTTCTCTCTCCTCTCGCACATTACCTGATAAAAGGTCTCTATGGTCTGTATCATAGTTTTCGCATCTGCTTCGGAAATGCTCTCCAGATACGGTGCCAGACCGGCAAAATAATTCTCATTATATTGTTCCGACAGCTTCCGTCCCTCTTCTGTCAGAGAAATATAGGTGATCCTGCCGTCTTCCGCCGCATTGGTTTTCCTCAGATAACCCTTTTCTTCCATTTCTTTTACTGTCCGTGTCACGCCGGGACGGGGGATATTCAGATAGTCACTGATATCGGAAATCTTCACGGCAACACCCTGTCTCTCCTTTATCTGGATCACATCCAGGAAATGAATATAGGAAGGTGTCACGCCAGAGGGCAGCGCAGGAAGCATCTCCCGGATCCGTTTTGCCTGATAGCAGGCATCCAACATTCGTTTTATCGTCTGAACCGTCATTTTTTTCCTCTCTGATATCTTTTTCTATCCCATATTATGTCTTTATAGTTACCTTTGGTAATTATTATCGGTAATTATATGAAAACAATTTTAATTTGTCAATACGATATTTTCATAAACACGAAAACATATACATGAAAACAGCAGACTCTTTTGGGAGAATCTGCTGTTTTTTCCTATGGACTTCATTTTTTGTTTTTCTTTATTTTCTTTATTTCAATTTCAAATCATACGATTTTAACTTATATAACTGTTTACGCATCCGATCTGGCATAGGCGTTTTTCATCTGCCCACTGAGTTCGTACAGGACTTTATCCAGAGTATCGGCTGCCTCACACTGAAGCATCCCCGCAATCTTTTCGTTGGCCTCTTCCTGTAATTTTTTACGTTTTTCCTCATCAGTCTCCTGCTCCAGCAATGTATCGTAACGGTTCAGGATCTCGTGACTTTTCGCTGCCACCTTTTCCTGATAACGTTCGATATGGAACACGGATTTGCTATAAGAAGCATCTGCCATGGCTGCGACCATACGACTCATCCAGTAGAAGTTCTCGGTGGAGACTTTTCCGGTGGTTCCGGACAGGTAGCCGGGTGTCGTATCAATGTCAGCGTAGAACGGAGCCAGCACATTAAACGCATTGGATGCAAACGCCAGCCACTGCACCGGTTCTGCGTCCGGGCGCATCTGGATCAGTGCCATGTCATCATTACGGTTGATGCCAATGGAACGGTATGCTCCGCACATAGTTTTATCCCCATACGAAGCATACGGATCATAGGAGGTTCCCTGATAATGGGAAGACAGCACATATTTTACATCCTCCACCGTGATCTTCTTCTCAGGCACCATGCACCAGGGCAGATCATCCGAAAACGGCGTGTACTCCGCATTCGGACCATCCCAACGTTTCGTCCGGGGATTCAGGGTACGCAGCATGTACCAGGCTCTTGCGGTATTGTATACATGGTCAGAATCGTCATGGCTGCCAAAGGCATCTCTGGCAGAAAAACTGCCGTCCTGCGACAGATCCAGATGATATTTTTCGATAAACTCTCTCAGATCCGCAGAGCACATATGATTCTCCTGTGTGCTCAGGGCATCCTCCAGATCAAACGCATCGATCCCGAACTGGTTCGGCATCACCACATAAACATCATCCGGCACTCTGCGGGCAATCCAGTGATGACCGCCGATCGTCTCCAGCCACCAGATCTCGTTTTTATCAGAAAAAGCAATCCCGTTCATCTCGTAAGTACCGTATTTTTCCAACAAGCTTCCCAGCCTCGTGACACCTTCTCTGGCACTGTGAATATAAGGGAGCACCACAGATACAATGTCCTCCTCACCGATACCTCCGGGAATCTCTTCTGCACCGTCCTTCGCCGGGACATATTCCACCAACGGATCTGCTCCCAGGACTCTGGCGTTGGAAGTGATGGTCTCCGTGGCAGTCATGCCCACACCTGCCGCGTTGATACCGTGCGCCGCCCAGATGCCTTCTCCCTCCAGCGCGTTGGGCACTGCGGTATAACGCAAAGCCTCCTCGGGCAGATCGATCTCCACGTGAGAAAGTACGGATCTGTATTTTTTCGGCTGTTCTTCCGGATGTACCACCACGAATTTCTTCGGGGTAAACTGTCCGGAGGGAGAATCATCGTTCCGGGCGATCATGGTAGATCCGTCATAAGATGCTTTTTTTCCTACTAATATGGTTGTACATGGCATAATCATTACCTCCTGCTATTATGCTGCAAAAATTTTCCCGCGAGTAACGGAAATCTGTTTCCTGTTTGGAACTTTACGCCAGCTTCTGTCCATTCACCACAACATTCCGGATCGTCTCCGGTCTGCCCTGCAGGGGCTCAAGCTTCGTAAACTGACGGCAGCCGGTGACTTCGATATTTTCCATAGACAGATCTCTGAAATACGGAATATCCTCCTCATTTTCCATGGCGATGGTCTCGTTACGGTTCAGAGAATTCAGAACATACGACATCGTAAGGATCACAGCCTCACCCTTAATCTCGCTCATATGAATATTGCGGAGTGTGATGTTTTCCACCACGCCGCCGCGTCCCAGCGCACTCTTCATGCGGACACCCACATCGGTTCCCACAAAAGTACAGTTCTCCACCAGAATATCTTTTACCCCACGGGACATCTCGCTGCCGATGACAAAACCGCCGTGTCCTTCATTCACCAGGCAATCATGAATGTAGACATTGCTGCAGGGACCTTCGATCCTGCGGGCAATGGCATTTTTGCCGGATTTCATGCAGATAGCATCGTCACCGGTCTCGAAGGTGCTGTGATGAATGTGCACATTGGTGCAGGATTCCACATCGATGCCGTCACCATTCTGTGCATAGTACGGATTACGGATCTTCACACTGTCCACGGTAAGGTCCTCGCAAAAATAGGGATGAATATTCCATGCCGGAGAGTTCATAAACGTTGCGCCCTGTAACAATACCTTTTTACAATAACGCAGACTGACCATCACCGGGCGGTAAAAATCATAATAAAGTGCCGCAGCAGCCAATGCCTCTTCGTTGGTTCCCTGAATGTTGTGGCGATTACCTTCCAGAATGGACTCAGTAGGCATCCAGATTGCAGTCTCCTTCGTCTCGATCACATAAGGACTGATCTGAAACAGCGCATCCCACTGTTTTTCCGTCATCTTGAATTTCTTGATCGGTCGCCATTTATCACCGCTTCCATCAATGATACCTTCTCCGGTGATTGCGATATTTTCCGCATTTTCCGCTGTGATGGGAGACACGGTACGGATGCAGTCCTGCCCTTCGTAACTGGTAATGCGCAGGGGATAATCCTCTTTTGATTTGATGAATTTTAACATAGCCTGACTGTCCAGGTGCAGATTGACACCACTTAACAGCCGGATCGGAGCCACTGCCCAGATACCTGCGGGAACTCTTACCATACCGCCGCCCTGCTCAGACACTTCGCAGATCGCGCGGTTAATGGCCTCCGCATTGTGTCTGCCGGTCTCGATCTGCAAATCGCCGCTCTTCGCGCCGTATTCTGCTATGGACACCTCCCGGTCCGGGAACTGGGGAATTTCTACTTTATAATTCTGATTATACATGGTTATTGTTTTCTCCTTTGAATATTTTCATGGATACTTTCACATTTTCTATGTTTCTGATTCTAGCGTGTTCCGTTTCGGACTTCCACCCGGTTTTTGCGTTTTTCCGAAGGGTTCTACTGCTTATTTGTGCCCTTCCGCGCAGATCCAGTCCTCGCCGTCTTTTAAGTGAATCCGTACCTCTTCAAATCCTGCATTTTCCAGCAGTTTCCGGAATTCTTCCGGTGTGGGATTAAACAGATGGAATCTTTGAATGTTTTCCCGCACCTGTTCCGGCAGATCCTCCTTCTGGTAAATGTCTGCCACCAGTAAAAAGGTTCCCTGCTCCTTCATTACCCGGTAGACTTCTTTCAGATTCTCCGCGGGATCCGGCCAGAAATAAAAGCTTTCCACCGTAATGATCTTGTCAAAAGCATTGTCCGCAAAGGGCAGTTTTTCCACTGAGGCTTCCACGAGATCCATTTTTCCCTGCTGCAGTGCTTCTGCATTGGTTTTCCCGGAAAGCTCCAGTGAAGTGGCGGAATAATCCACTCCGGTCAGATGTCCGTCACGCACCTCTTCACTCATGCGTTTCAGAGTTGCTCCTCCACCGCAGCCGATGTCCAGAATCCGGTCATTCTCCCGGATCTTCCAGTGTTCCAGCGCCCAGCCGGTCACTGCGTAGTGGCTTTCGTTCATGCGGCGCAGCATCTTCTCCCCATCCTCCCCGACCGGTTTCCCGGGGTTGCCGGAGATGGTGATCTCCTGCTGGGTGCGTTCGTTGGTGGTTAGGTTTATGGTATTATTTTCTGTTTTTTCAGTCATGATCTTTATTCCTTCTTCCAGCCTCTTTCTTTTTGGATCTTTGCGGTTTTCTTTGCAATTTTTACTATCTCTATTATAATAGTAATTGTTTATAATCATGTAAAGGGCAATCCCGTTATTGAGAATATCTCTGAATAAGGGATTTGGCAAAACACCCGATACAAAGTACAATCTGCGAAAGCATACGCCGGAAATGCAGTGGAACGCTTGCAGGTTACGGAAAGGCATACATTTTTTATGAAATATTATCTTGCCCCCATGGAGGGACTGACCACTTATAATTTCCGCACTAACTGGAACCGCTGTTACGGCGGAATGGACAAATATTTTACCCCTTTTATCTCCAATCGGCACATGAACAGCAGAGAACGCAACGATGTGCTTCCGGAACATAATGTGGGCATGTACACCGTACCGCAGATCCTGACCAATAAGGCGGAGGAATTTCTGTCGCTGGCAGAGCAGCTGGCCGGATATGGCTACCATGAGGTCAACCTGAATCTGGGCTGCCCTTCCGGAACAGTGGTAGCAAGAAACCGCGGTGCCGGATTCTTAGGTACGCCCCGGAAACTGGAGACTTTTCTGGATGAAATTTTTGAAAAATGTCCACTGGATATCTCCATTAAAACCCGCATCGGCATGGAATATCCTGATGAGTGGGCTCCGTTACTGAAAATATATCAAAAATTTCCCATGAAGGAACTGATCATTCACCCCAGACTGCAAAAGGAAGGTTACAAGGGGACACCCCATCTGGAGGCTTTCGCAGAGGCGGTGGAAGCCCTGCAATGTCCTCTGTGCTATAACGGGGATATTACCTCTCCGGAGTCGCTAACGCAGATTCTTACGCAGCTTCCCAGTATCGATACGGTCATGATCGGCCGGGGAATTTTGCAGAATCCGGGATTATTGCAGGAATTGAAGACTGCCTCCACGGAGAGTGTTGCGCTCCCGTCTTGTGAAGAGCGACTGGCTGTCCTGAAGGAATTCCACACTTCCCTCCTGACCGGTTATCAGGAGATCATGTCCGGCGATACCAATACGCTCTATAAGATGAAGGATCTCTGGACTTTCTTAAGCCACAGCTTCGAATCTCCGGACAAATACGTAAAAAAGATCCGCAAAGCCACAGATGCCAGCGACTATAAGCTGGCCGTCAATGCGTTATTCCGGGAGTGCGCATTGAAGTCGGAGAATTCTTGATCCTGACATCATCCCATACCTTTATTCCCCGGTGTCAAACTGTTCTCCTTCGTTGGCGTCTTCCATGACGACCTCCGGCTCCGGGATGCCTGCATTTTCCACATAGCTGAAATGAATGACCGCCTGTGGCCAGTTGAGACTGATCCGGGCGGTCTTCTGCCGCTCCTCGCCTGCCTTGCGGATCAGTTCCAACAGTTCCTGCAGGACTTCTCTGGTCAGATAGCCTCCCCGCCACTGGAACGTCATGGCCCGGCCTTTTTTCGCCATCTGCTGTGCTCTTTTATATACTTCTTCCGTTTTCGTAAAGGAAAGTTTTTTCTCCTTGTAATAAAAATGATCGTTGTCCGGACAGCCGGGTGCCGGGGCGATCAACGGTTCATGATCCCGGAACACTGCTTTATCTCCCAGATTGAAATAGTCGTAGCGGATCTCTCCGGGTGCTTCCGCATTGCCCTGATGTTTTCCCAATGTATTGTCAAATGTGGCATCCAGATGGTAATACTGCCCGCCGATCCGCACAATATTCCAAGTGTGACGGTACTTGATCCCTTTCTCCGGATTGTTGCCGCAGATAGCGATTACACACCACACACCCAGCGCATCACAAAGCACCTTCACCGATTTGGCAATGCCCTCGCAGACACCCACGCCCTGTCCCAGCGGTCCGATAATCTCATGGGAATAGGGCTTTTTCAACTTATCGTAGGTGATATTTTCGCAGATAAAGTCGTGAATGTACTTCTCTTTTTCCCACTCTGTGAACTTTGCGGCAGGTCTTGCCAGCTTTTCCACCCGGGACTGCATGGCTTTCTGATGTTCTCTGATCTTATTTTTCTCAAACAGATACTCCGGCACGAAGATGATGTTGGGGGAGTCCTGATAATATCTATACCGATAGCTCACCACCCAGAAAATCTCCGGGTGATCCAGCCGCAGCCGGAAAAATACGTCATACAGTTCCTCCGCCGGGATCCGAGGCAGCTGAATCTCATCTGCCAGCGCCAAAACTCCCTGCTGCATGGCGTGATAGGCGGCCTGCTGGGGTTTGTTCATTTTCTGATAGTAATATGGTTCCATGGTCGTTTCCTGTTCTGTTGTTTTCATCTGTCTTATTTTTACATTTTAACAGAAGGTTTTTCTTTTGGGTGGATGTTTTTGATATTTTTTTGAAAAAAATTTATTTCTTATGCAACTTTTCTGAAGACTGTACAGTCTAATCATCAGAAACCTGTAAGAATTGGTTTTATTACGAAAGGAGTTTTATTATGAAAAACAAATTTATCTGTGCACTTTTAACTACTGTTATGGTATTATCTTTTGCTGCCTGCGGCAGTGAGGGAAACGGAGCTGCTGCCTCTACTGAAAGCACCGTAGCTTCCGAAAGCCAGGTTACAGAAAGCAATACAGAAGCCTCTTCTGAAACCGTATCCACCGAAAGCACCTCTACGGCGGAAGGAGCCTATGAAGACAACTTTGCTGTTCCCACAGAGGATGCTACCGCTTTTGCTAAAAAGATCCAGGATGCCGTAGCCGCTGAAGACCTGGATGCTCTTGCTGATCTGGTCAATTATCCGGTCTATGTTGCTCTGGGCGATGGCAGTGTGATCGAAACCAGGGAAGATCTGATTGCCTTAGGTGCAGAAAAAATCTTCACCCCTGAGCTGAAAGATTCTATGGCTAATGCTGATCTGTCCGAATTAAGCCCCAGTATGGCAGGCTTCACCCTTTACAGCACCGGTGACGGTCCTAACATCACCTTCAATGTTCAGAACGGAGTACTCGGCATCAGCGGTATCAATTACTAATCACTCTCGTACAAATCGGGGGAGCCTTTCATCAGGCTCCCCTTACTCGTGTCGAAACTACTGTTGTCAACGGTACCATAGTGATGTCTATGTTCCCGTCTGTCTTACGTGTGATCAGCGTGGCTCCCCGCTGGATATATTGCTTTGCGATGCCGGAATATCCCAGATAATCAATGGACATTCCGTAAGTCATGCGGATACCTTTATAGGTCAGTGACAACGTATTCAGATGATCGTGTCCACAGAAGATCCATTTTAACCAGCCGTTATCCACCGCTTTTTCGAAAAAATGAGGTGGTCGGTTCGATATTCCGAAATACTCATCCTTTTCTCCGATACTGCCGTGTTCATAGATCACACTGTGATCACCTAATTTCATCTTCTCGTAGGCTTCCTTGAACTCCGTGGGCGGCATGTGGAAAAATGCCATAGCCGGTACTTTTCTCTCGTTCAACTTCCGCATGCACCAGTCCGTCTGGTCCTCATGAATGCAGTCGAAACCACTGAAAAACCAGCCGTCGCCGTACATGTTAGAGTCCAGGTGGATAAGCGGCAGGAGAACTCTGCCTTCTCCATCGATCAGATCCAGTACAAAATTCCCGACGCCTGCAATGGGATTTTGAGGACTGTGCTCATATCTTCCTTTGGTAAAAACAGCGTATTTTCCCGTGGCAAAAATCTCCGCCAGCTGCTCCTTATTGCAGGTGGAGCCCATCTCACAGTCATGATTACCGAAGACAAACGTATAGGGGATCTGAAAACCATCCAGAAACGCTAACAGCCTTTGTGCCTGTTTTCTATTATTCATCGTCCCGCTTTTGGGGAAAAACGGGAACACGGAATCCCCGGTCAGGACGATCAGATCCGGTCCCGTTCGGCGGATCAGCTCCGTCACCGCTGCCAGCGCCAGTCTGTCCTTTTTCCCGGAAAACATGCCGAAACCAAGGTGCAGGTCTGTCAGTTGTAATATTTTATAATCTCTGTCTGTCGGGATGCAAAAGGAAAAAGTCTCTTCGTCCCGAATTTGAAAATTTTGAGAAGTATACATAGGAATCTCTTTTCTGTCACATAATCTGTTTCACTATTGTATTTGAGGTTTTTCCTGAAATCAGCTCAACGGGATCAATGCACCGATTGCAGACAGCAGCGTAGACAGCACCATCAGCACCTGAAACGGCACTGTGCCGATCACGCCGCAGATAGGACTGCTGCCGGCTTTTTTCCTGGACTTTCCATAGGTCAGCACCAGCATGATGCTCACCAGTACCACAACGCCACTCATGATCCGGGTCAGAACGATAAAGCTGTTCACTCCAAACACGGCAAACAGAATGCAGGGAACCGTAGCGATCAGCCAGCTGATGCGGTTGCCGCTGCCGATCTGCTCATGAACCACATCGCGGAGGGCGAGAGTATTGCTCCAGAACGTAGTAAGTAAAGCAAACAGGGAAAATACGCCTGCCAGGATCATTGCCCAGGTACCGATGCTCTCTCCCAACTGCATATATGCCAGTTCTTTTTCCAGTGCTCCCTTGGTTCCCAGGAGAACCGTGCCCGTTACAATCAAAACAAACACTGAGGAAAGCCCAAAACCGATGAAAATGGAGCGGCGGATCTGTTTCGCGTTGCCATCCAGACCTTTCACCACCTGGATCACTGCCTGATTGGCAGAAGTGGCGAATACCACCATGCTGTACAGTGCTAGCAGATTATTCCAGTGGAACTGTGCCCGTTGCAAAGAATTCAACGGATGCATAAATGTGCCAACCGTCATCACCGCCACAATTCCCATGAGGACAATGACTGCGTACTTCTGCGCGATGCCTACGGCTTTCATGCCGATAAACACCACAACTCCGGCGATCACATAGTACAGAACCTGCGCAACCACGAAAGGCATTCCGAACCAGTTCACGAAAATCTGTGCTCCGCCGTTGATATTACCGCTGACACCGATCATAATTGCCAGCCCATAGACAATAAATACGCTCCAGCTGAAGATTTGCTTCATTTTACCATGAAACAGCTCTCCTTCAAAGCTTTTCACCAGCTGAACACCACCGTTATTGTAAGACAGCTCGGCAATGATCAGGTGCAGGATCACGTTCACACAATAGGCGATCAATACCATCCACACGACATCCAGCATGCTGTTCTTCGTGGCAAGATACGGAACGGCGATGATGCCGGTGCCGATGCTGTTGCCGACGATCATGCTGATGGCTTCAAAGGTCGTGAGATGGGCTTCGGATTGGATGGGTTGGGACATAGGGGACCTCCTTTGTAAAAATACTGATTTTATAAAAGTTTGGTAGTAAGTGCTTCCTGCAATACTTTTGAACAGTTGATTCCACGTTTATCAGCAAGTTTGGACATCCATGCAGGAAGCGAAACATTTTTTCGAACCGCTTTGGTGTCAGTCATGCTGCGATATTTAATCGTATCTGCCTGGATGATCGTAAGGATATCTGTCGGCAAATGAGGAATCTCTGCCTGGGGTGTAGGCGCATTCGGAGTAATTTCTTCATCCTCCAGACCAACAAGACAAAGATTCAATGCATCTGTAATAAGTGCAATCGCTTCTGTCAAAGTCGGTGCTGTTGTAATACACCCGTCCACATCCGGAACCTTCGCATAGAAAGTGCCGTCTTTTTCAGTAATAACAGCAGTATATGTGTATTGCATATCATTTGCCTCCCTCGATATTTACTTCTTTCAAAATATAACGCATATCATTTTCATTAAAATCATGACGTTTTACCGGAATTGTCTGTTTGGTATCCGGGTGGAAATATAAATCATGACTTGCTCCGTGTCTTTTAAAAATAAAACCATTCTTTTCCAATTCTTTAATTGTTTTCTTTCGTGGATGCATTCTTCTCTTCTTTTATATTATACACAATTTTACACAAAATCAATAGTAAAATACACAATTTTACACAAATGATTATGTGTCATTTATAGCATTAAAAATTTAAATTGTTACAAAGGAAATATAAAACGATTCTGTTAAAACTGACTTTATAAGATATCGTAATTATCAGCATGTTGTACGATATCAGACATAAAATAGAATAATATAAGAAAGTATCACAATCTATAGAAACTGTCCGGCAGGCGTACCATTCTCCTGCATCTCTCGGGTTTTCCCTGTCAAGCCAGCGGCGTGTGGACGGGTACGAAATTTTCCACCTCGAACAGTTCCTCGATTGTCTATAAATAATAGCATCCTTGTAATTCAATGTAAAGGTATTTAAAGTTCTTTTAATTTAATCATTTTTAGTGAGGCTTCTGGCATAATGGTGGAAGCCTCCAAAAAACCTGCACTTTTGCAATACAAAATGCAGGTTTTCCCCATATTTTCAAGGATTTTCAGCCTATGAAACCTAGCGTTTTTTCTTTAGCTGCACTCACTATTGGAAGTTCACATACAATTGGGAGCTACATACTACTCTAATAGGTTCACATTTGTTTAGCAAATCTATTTATTGCCTCCCATACTAAAAATTCTATGATATTCCTGCCAAAATCTTTAAACTATGTACTTGACTATACTCTTTAACACTTAAATACAGCTTTGTCTTTACAAAATCACTCCATCTAAAAGTGCATCGTGCACTTGCTTGCACTTCTATCGGCTTTATTCCACGTTTACGATAGTTATTACAAATTGTTGCAAATAATGTACAAAAATCATGTCCCTGCGTTCCATAATAAAGTTGCTCTTGGCTCCATACTCCAGAAACCTCGTCATAAATATCGCTAAGTATCTGCTCACTAATAAAATTACCATTCATTTGATTCACTTTTCTTACAATCACATCATTATCCATTTTTTCGGTCTCAGTATTAAATCCCTGGTTAGCAGAAAGTCCTTTTAATATTATGCCCCACTGTTTCGTTTCGTTATATTTTCGTATAACACTTAATATCTTTAATTCATTTAATATACAGTTCCTTAATTCGCGGCTTAAAAGAGGTCCTTTATAGTATTCAAAACACAAGTTGTCAATGATGTCATCGTTAGAAATTAGCATTATCTCCATGCAGTTGTAATCATAAAAAAATATCTTTTCTGACGTCGGCTCTTGTTGATAATCTCTATCACGTATACCAATAACTCTCTTATTATCTAAAAATCTATCATTAACAATTACCTCAACACCTTTTTTCCCATCATATGACTCATATATTAAGACATTTTCTGATATATACGGATGTAAAAGTCTTATATCATCTTCTCCTTCAACCAGTAAATAGATATTTTTTCTATCTATATCAGCTCCCATACACAACGTAATATCTGATATAATATCTTCTTTTGTCAAATTACTTCTTATCGAGTTGCTCGCCATAAAGTTCTCCTAAATCAATTTGTCTCTCCCAATGATTATTAATAATCTGAGGGGAATGTGTAGCTACTATTACATTTATTCCTTTGTAAATAATAATTCTAAGTAAGTCATCCATAAATTTTTTCTGCCAAGTAATGTGAAGCGAAATTTCCGGCTCATCAATCATCAACAGAATATTTTCCTGTGTCCCAAAGATTAAATCATAAAACAACACAATTTCTTGTTTTTCACCAGATGATAACTGATTCAATCTCAATTGTTTTTGATTTTCATCCACAATATCTATTCCACAATCTTTAGATATTCTTACATTTTTAAACGACAACCTATTATTGATAATATCCGTGTATAACTCTAATTTATCAATAAAATCCCTATATACACCATACTTAACCTCGAAATCATCAAAATAGATTTTTAAAGCTTTTGCATGCTCATCTCTAAACACAAAATTTGATGTTATTTGCATAGTCGATAAATCATATTTTATCATCTTTTCAAATTTTTCCATCATATCTTGCATTTTCTGCTTATACTCATCTTCTGATATTCTTTCTTCATTTTCAAACAATCTATTCGGATATGTACTATCCAATTTACTAGATATATCAGAATACTCTTGCTGCACTCTTCCAATTAAACCTTTAAATTTTTCTGGCAGCTCCTCTATAACATTAATAACTTCTTGTTCGTCACGATTATTTCTTTTTTCACGAATCAATCTCTGTTCTTTAATAAAATATACTGTTCCAACTAATTGCTTCATTTGTTGCAATAATTCTAGTAATTCCATCGAAAATAATTCTCTTTGTTCCGAAACAGTAAGTCCTCTTCTATCTTTCATATATATTTCTGACAAATATTCATTGGTTGAATATCGAATACCTCTTCTCCTGTCAATCCATGTATCTTCATCTATTCTCATGAAATACGGTCTTCTCTCCATCACTTCTTCAAAGGCACTTCTGAAAACTTGTCCATCAATAACAATACCATTGAGTATTAAAGAATCTTTGTCTTTTTCTATAACTATAGTTTTGTCATTTTTGAAGACCGCTGTTATCTTTTTAAAATCAAGCGAAAAGAAAAACATTATACCCGCAAATTCATTACCAATTGCTTCAATTGATTTCAAAATAGTTGATTTTCCATACCCGTTAGGTCCTGTTAAAATAGTCAATCCTTCTTGATTCAAAACAACTTCATAATCAAATCTTCCAAACAGTTTTTCAAAATAAATAGCTACCATTCTTTCACTCCTTCGTATAATTTCCTTTTTCACGAGTCCCCTCCAATACATATAATAAATAATATATGCATCGAACCGGTAAAACATTACTCTTTCCATAACTTTTTAACTACAGTCTCTTCACATCCACATACATCGTACTCTTACCCGCTCCAACCTTTGCAATCTTCCCGTCATCTGTCAGCTTCTTCAGCGCTCTCTCAATCGTCTTTTGACTCAGTTCCGGACACAATGTCATAATATCCGACTTTCCTAATTTCACTAATGAACGTTCAATAATGCTGTAGACTCGCTCCGGTGAAGTCATTTTTTTCTTTTCCAGCAAGATGAATCGGTCTTCAAAGTCTTTATAGGCATTTATGATAGTTCCCAATGTGTATCTGATAAATGGCATATAATCATTTGTATTCTCGTGCCAGTTTATTGAACTATCCTGCAATACTTCATAATATGTTTCCTTCGATTTTTCTACCACCATTTCAATACTGATATATTTACCAACCAAATATCCCGCTTTATACAATAGCAGCAAGGTCAGCAACCTGGACATTCTTCCATTTCCATCTCCAAACGGATGAATACACAAAAAATCAAGTATCACACATGGTATCACTAATAATGGGTCTATGTTCGTATTATTAATTACATCTTCATATTGCTTACACAAGCTTTCTATATATTCCGCGGTTAAAATCGCAGGAACCGGTTGAAACCTTACGCTCTTATTACCAAACTCATCCTCTTCTTCGATGTAGTTATCTACCATCTTATAATGACCGCCATTACCGGATTCCGAATAACTGTAAAGATATTTATGAAGTGTTAAAATATCATTTGGCTTTAGTTGTATGTAGGAATAACTGTCATGAATCATTCCTAATACTTCCCTATAACCAGCAATTTCTTTTTCGTTCCTGTTTCTCGGTTCACTCTTTTTTTGAACAATTTCTTTTAATCTTGCGTCCGAAGTGTAGATTCCTTCGATTTTGTTAGAAGCCTCTGTACTCTGTATTCTTGCAACTTCCATCAATCTTTCCAAAATTTCCGGTTGCGTTTCTATATATAATTCCTGGCGTCCCTTATACTCATGAAGTGCTGAAATCATATTCATTACTTCAATTGTTATAGGCATTTCTTCTATTTTTCTGTAATTAATCTCTTTCATAGTCACTCCATTTCCTTTCTACCCCATTTTATCAAAAATGACATAGAATATCAATATTAATCTACCCCATTTATGTATTTTCTACCCCAATCCTACTAATTTGGGGTAGAAAGAAACGATGTGGGGTAGTATCGGGCGAATCACCGCTTACTACCTTGCTCCTGCTGCCTGTTTTGGCAAAGCAGTTGTTTTCCCATCATCGGTCTTTTCCAGTCCTCGATTGTGAATCAGCAAATCTGTTGTCTTTTCCAACAAATCCTGCTCACCGGATTCAAAAATAGCCAATCTGTACTTCTTCTCCTTACACTGCTCAATCAAAGGCTGTAAACTGTCCATAACTTTTGGATCAGCTTTTTCCGCATTCGTAAGCCATACTAAGGCATACTTGCCCGCTTTGTTTACCGTCAACTCCATGCGAAACCTCCTTTACCTAAATGATTACCAAGTTTTGTCATCTTTATGCCGGCAATGATGAGTAAACCTGATAGATTCATTTTAGTAAAACAGGCCGCATTCTACATTGAGCCACAATTGAGTACAAATTGAAAAAGCTCAAATAGAATTTAAGTAATAGAATCCCAAAAAACTTTCAAAAAACAGTCCTTATATTATTCGAACAGTTGTTCTGTATCTAATTTTATGATATACTTCCCATATCGAAACGATTTACTACCATGAAACAAGTAACATAGAAGTTCACAAGACAGATTGCAGGAGATGATTTCATTGAATAGAATTGATTTTCATAGTATAGCTATCATCCTTTTGAGCGGTTTAATCGATGCAGACTACTCGCAAATGGATTTTATCTATATGCTCAAATACGCTTCAGCATACTTCGCGGGATATAGAGCAAGTTTCGCCCTGTGTACACACAACGGGCAAAACTTGTTGGGGACTTAACATCCCCAAGCCCCAGTTGCATATGAAATATCCCACTCGCCTTTATCACTACCGTCCGACAAGTAGTCGCACAGCAAACTGCTTTTGCAGATTTGCTGTCGCCACTTTGTCAGCCTTGACGATACCCTCAGAAATAACTTACATATCTCCATACAGACTGCTCAGGAAATCTCCAACACCTGCATCCAGTTCCTTGGATGCCTCCGGTGGTTTCATGCCCTCGCAATCATTCTCATGACTATTCGATTCGCTGTCAGCCTATGGACTTGGTATTACATCCTGTCTGATAGAAATACCGTCAAGCATAACCTTCATCCGCTCCATCATGACATCCGCTGTAGCTGTGGCACGCTCCTGTATCCGATTGTCCCAATCCACGACCTTATCAGGCTCCGTCTTTTCTCTGTAAAGGCTCCTGATACCCTCCCGGAAAATATCTGACTCCATTGCATATTCTCCGGTACCGAGCAGATATTCAAACATCCGCAATACTTCCTTCTGGTTAT
Organism: Lachnospiraceae bacterium; assembly: GCA_003447295.1. Taxonomy (GTDB): domain Bacteria; phylum Bacillota; class Clostridia; order Lachnospirales; family Lachnospiraceae; genus Acetatifactor; species Acetatifactor hominis. The sequence continues at coordinate 1,108 of DLZQ01000092.1, read as the reverse complement.
AGTCTTTGTTGCTAAATCGAATGGTGTAGCGAAATCCTTCCTCCGTCTTTTGCATGGCTCCTATCCTCTTTTCATCTGATGTGATGCCAACAGCTCATAACCTTTCGCATTCAGTCTGATATCCTCCAGATAAGCTACGTTCTCCTTATGCTCACCAAACCGCTTCATAATGGTTGCGCCACCGCCAATATAGAGGACATTGCAATAATCAAGGTCAAATCCACTTTCTCCAAGCAGTCCCTCAATCTCCATCGCAAACTCCTTTAACTTAGAAATCACGACCGCCTGCGCCTTTTCCGGCATAACCACCTCTTTGCCAATGATAAAGTCCTGAAGCACTTCCTCTAGTATTCGTCCGCAACCAATCTGCATGACACCATCATTAATTTCCCCGAAAAGGGTAATAATAGAATTAGGCACCGTTACGGACTTTTCCGTATCAATTCTTTTATCCACGATACTGATAATATCCTTGGTCCATGAGCCAATATCCGCTACAACATACCTGCCCTCCATATTAGCAATACGGTCTGCAACCGCTGCAAAGCACTGTGGAAAACAATATACCTTTTCAATTGCTATGGAATATTCCTCCTCTTCAAAAATAAAATCATGGATGCCGGTTCTGGAAAGATATGCAGTAAGCTTTCCTGCTTCCTCTCCAAATCTTTTAAAAGGAACCCCTGCTCCAAGAATCACAACAGCATTGTGGTGCAAACCTCTTGTCTTCAGTTCCTTTGCAACTGCTACCAGTGTAAGCAGGAAGAAATCTTCATCTGCCGTCTTGTCAGTAACAACCATCTTTCTCTCCCCTCCCACACAATAGTAGCTGCCATTGTAACAGAGACTGTTCTCTACTATCGGCGGCTTACCGCTGCATTTACTTACTCCGTTGCTGAAAATGTGATTTCTGGTCTTAATTAACGAGAAACCATGGTCGATACCGATGGCAACCGGCTCTTCCGTAAAATTGTGTACATATCCTGTACCTGCCTTTCTGCCCTGTGGGCGATTTGTTTTGTAAGTATAGGATATAAAAAATCCACCCAACCTACATTGAATGTGAATTGAGTGAAAATTGAATCCATAATTTACATTATGAGAAGTT
>DLZQ01000050.1:75862-81503 GCA_003447295.1 Lachnospiraceae bacterium | reverse complement strand
TGTTGCTTTGCGCACAAAACGCAAAATTTTTTCGTATAAAATACAAAAACCACTTTTAAAAAGGAATTTAAAAAAGGACGCTTGAAAGATATTTAATAACCTTTCAAACGTCCTTTCGTGGCTTAGTCTTTTTCTTTTTTCTGCTTACGATTTCCATGTTCTTCAAGAATCAAGTATTTTCCAGTCGTCTTCCGTTCATTTGGTATGTATTCCAATAGATCAGTTATCGTACAGTCTAAAGCCTCGCAGATTTTATCTATGTGGTCTACATTCAAACGAGGAACAAGCTCATGATACCATTCGTTGATAGTTGACGGACGAATCCCAGTAGCATCAGCCAAATCCTTCTGAGTCCATCTTTTCTCGCCAAGCAGTCTTGATAGATGAATTTTAACCATGATTTTATGCCCCTTTATTTAGTTTATCACGAGGCATAATTTTAAATATTGTTTTGTTAGAATATAACGTATTGCGTTATTTATACCCTAAAAAAAATGTTTAAAAGTTTTTGATGATTACTTCATCGAATGTATCAGCATTCAGTTTGTTCGTTAGATTGCTGTTCCTGCTTATTCCCTCGATGTGATAATCCTTATATAAATCACGGATAAATTCATCATCATTATAGGAAAGAATAAACTTTCCTTTAATCCCATCTAAAACGGTCTTTAAACGAATATGGTCATCATGTGAAAACCCTCCTTCATAATATTTCTCGGTGCCATGATATGGCGGATCTAAGTAAAACAATGCTCCCGGTCTGTCATACACCCGGATCAGGCTTTCAAAATCCCTGTTCTCAATGACCACATTTTTCAAACGCTCCTGCACCTCTGCCAGATATTCAATCGAATTTGTAAGGTTTTTCTTATTCGTTCCGAAGGTCTTTCTGTCAGCTCCGAAACTCACCTTTATAATGTGAAAGTATCGTGCTGCCCTCTGGATATCTGTAAGCCCTCTGGCATTCAGCTGGCTCTTATTGTCAAAGAACTGTTCCCTTGAAATTGCCAGCCAGTTAAGTTCCTTCTGCAGTTCCTCACAGTGGTATTTGATGCAGCGGTACAAATTGATAAGGTTGCTGTCTGCATCATTAAATACTTCCAGTTCTTTTCCCACTTCCTTGCCAAACAGCACCCATCCGGCTCCACCAAACACCTCAATGTATCTGTCAAAGCCTTCCTCTGGGAACCTTTCAATAATCGCCTTTCTAAGCAACCTCTTTCCACCAATCCATGCAATAAAACTGTTCATTCTTCTTCCTCCTGATTTTCAATGTTGGGGCATTCAATCAGGTAATCCGGGAGCATTTCAGCCCCCGGACAAAACTCATTCCTATTACACTTTCTCGGTATAAGAAAGGCAGATCCAGACCGGAACATATTTTCCGTTGTAAGGCTGTTCAGACTTAATACGTCCCCACAAGCCTTCCTCACCGGATTTGCTTACCTTTCCATACTTTTCCTCCACAATGGTATACGAGCCCACCGGGATGTGACCAACAGAAGCAGTGTCAATGGTTGCTCCAAGTCTCATCTTCAAATCGCTGATTTTCACACGCACCATATAAGGAGCAAACACATTTTCAGGATATACATTTACACCTGCTTCATCAAACACACTGTAACCAGGATTCTTGTCTACACAAGTCTTTGCATATTCAAGCGAATGGTACGCTCCAATCTGGCTCTTGGCATCGCTCCAGTTCTTTCTGACACGATACCAGCTTTCTGCTGTTGTCTGTTTCTGCTGATCATAAGCGGTGAGATTGTATTTTTCAATGATACTGCACACCTTGTTAACATAATCCGGAGCAGTTGCATAGTCACCGTCCTTGATGATCTGAACCGCTTTCTTGTAATCCTTCTCGCCTTTCAAACCAGCGTATCTAAGTGCTTCGCCTTTCTTTGCACCCAACAGGTATGCGGAATGATCAGCAATAGATGCTTCGACATTCGGATATGCCCTGAATGCAGCTGTAACCGTTACATACTCTCCATTTACATATTCCTTCGTCTCCTTGGTATATTCACTCGTTCCGTCCCATGAGCTTCCAGACCAAGTGTTTCCGGATAACGAGCACTTCATTCCAAAGCAGTTATTTGCCATCTGTGCGAGCACTGATTTTCCATATCCTGATTCCAGAATAAACTGTGCTGCTGACACAGAGGCAAGGATGCCGGTGTTCTTCATATCAGCAGTACATAACTCGCCAACTCGCTTCACGATATCAGTATCTGCCATATTCGCAAACTCTACCGCCTGAATACCGGTATCCACTGTCACAGATGCACCCACAAAGGATGCCATGCATTCTGCACACGCCTTCGCCAGCTTACGAAGATTGCTATCATCCATCAGCCATTTACAAGCTTCAGTATTTGTATGGAAAGAATGTTCTGCGATAACGCCCGGAACTCCGGCTAAGAAGCTGCCATTCAGCACTCCATAGTAGTTATCGTCTTTCTTTCCATTTCCATCTCTGTCATTGTCGGATAATCTCGAATAAATCTGATATCCGTCCACGCCCATTGTGTTCTGGATAACCTTTGCAATCTGTGCTGCAAATTCTCTGGACTGATCATCAACCAAAGTTTCATTACGATCTGTAAAATGAATCGCCACTGCTCTGTTTACTGCCTCAGTACCACAGGCATTTGTGTGGTTGCTCACAAACAGATCGCATCCGGCAGCCATTTTCCCTCTGGCTGTCAGATCCGGATTCTCATTGATATTACTTCTGGTTACGAGAACCTCAATTCCCATCTGCTCCAGATATTCCTTCTCATACTGTGTCAGTTTCCAGACTGTCGCTGATTCATAATATCCAGAAACGACCCCGGCATTATATTTTTCTCCATAATGCCCTGGATCTAAACAAATACGTTTCTTTCCCATTGTGTACCTCCTAACTGTCCACTCTGCTTTCCCTTAACTTGGCTACCAGCTCATGTACTCCGGTAGAGCCGGAGGAAAGAATTAAGCCGGTAATCACCTTTGCAATAATAGGCAGCTGTGAACTGTAGCCCATCAAAGCAAAGAAATCAATGTCGAACATCAAAGCAAAAAGCGCTCCGAAAGCTACCGCCCATACCGGTGCCTTAACGATGTTCATTACCTTGTCACCCACAAGCTCCTTCACTCTGTCCACAAGGAACTGGATCAGGATTGCGAATACCACGATAATAGTTACTGCATTGCTTAAACTTGCCATTTTCTGCGTCTCCTTCCATATTTTTTTGTATTTAAAAAAGGGCTTTGAAAGCCCTTTTAAACACCTTTGCTGCATTCAAAAAGGAGCCTTGTTTCAGACTCCTCATTTACAAGAAAAACCCCGTCAACATTTTCCTGAATGTTTATCAACTATTCAATTCTTCTACAGTTATACTCACTGACATCCAACTGCTTTTCTATGTTTTCAAAAGCCTCCCTGTAATACGATTTGACCTCTTGGGAAACCTGCTTTGTGTGTTCTAATTCAGTCACGAGTTTTCTCAGCAGATCCGATTGCTGAGTAGTGATGTCACACAACAGGTCTATCACCGCCAACAGATTCATAAAGCCACCCTTTCCGGCATTTCATCGTTTATTCCGCAGCATCTTCTGCAGCTTCGATTGCTGCTCTTACATCGTCCCTGAATTTCTCCGGAATACTGTCGATTGTTCTTTTTCCAGCCTTTACTAATTTAATATACAGTTCCAACATCTTAATTACCTCCCGTCTTTGCTTCATACAGTTCCGCTACTGCGTTCATAATAATGAGCTGATTTTCTTCTGTTGCGAGCAGTTTTTCATAGAGTTCTGCCTGTGCTCCCATGCTGATCAGAATGTTCTCGTTTACTTTTTCAGTGTTCTCTTCCTGCTGGATCAGATTATAATACTCTTCTTCACTCAGGAAACGATACTCGCATGTATAGCCCACTTCTTTCTCTTCGCTGCCATCCATACTGTCTCGTTCGATACGATTGATATTTCTTCTCTGGATGTAAGTATTGGCATTTACCATTTCCAACGTTTCAGGCAGTGAGGAGCAATTCTCTGTTTTCCATCCTTGCATTTTTATTTGCCTCCTTGTCCATTTTAGATATGATGCGTTTGACCGCCCTCACGCTTATAAGTGGCTTAATATACATCAGATACCACTCATAGGTGTCAGAGTGTGTTATCCAGCCCATCAGGGAAATAAAACCCTTGCAGAGCCTTAATGGATATTTCTTCTTTTCCATCTTCTTTTTATTGAGTTTCCTTGCTATCCTCGCAATATGTATCAGCGTATGCTTTCTTATGATTACCCGATTTCGATAGAACAGCCAGCCCATTGCCGATACTTCCCTGCCGGTTCTCCTGCCATTCTTTTTAATGTACTCAAACCGGAACACCTGCCAGTCACCTTTCATTTTCAGCCTGATTTTTCCAAGCCACTGCTTAATGAATATAATCGCCATGTGCAGCTTCTTTTTATTATCATCTGCCATCGTGAAATTATCCATATACCGGATAAAGTGTGCTATTTTCAGCTTGCACTTTATCAGAAAATCCAGCTCCTGCAGGAGAAAGTTTGCCAGCCACTGTGACAAATAAAAGCCCAGTGGCAGCTTATCTGGAAACCATGTCAGGCACACATCTATCAGATACATAAATAAAGCATCTTTGATACGTTTTAACAGTTTTGGTCGGATAAACTTATACTTTGCATGGTCATAAAAATGTCGGATATCGCACTGTGCAAAATTCCGGATACCTTTCCCAGACTGAATCCATCTTTTCATCGCTTTCATTCCCCGATGTGATCCACGCTTGGGAAAAGACGAATAGCTGTGATGGTAACTGCTCCCTTGAATAATCGGCTCCAGAATTAGCACAATAACGTGCTGTATCCACAATTCAACCATTGTCGGTACATATATGACCCTTGTTTTCCCAGCTTCTTTTATAATAACCGGGTTATGCTTTGGTGGTTTAAATTCCAGTTCCGGATTTTCCACCTTCCATCCGGCTGGCTTCGTATTCTGGATAATTTTCTGTATTTTCTCAACCCATCCATCTAAATCTTCCTCCACCATTTGAATATCTTTTCTGTCACTTTTTCCACGCTTCATCCGCTTAAATGCCCGGAGGATAACACCCTTTTGGCAAGCCAGCGTGTATAAATATCTGTAACTTTTCTTTTTCTTCCAAGGAATGCCGGTCTCTTTTTCAATGTCATATTTGAACTTATGCATTTTATCTTCTATCTCCTCGCCGCTTTCGAACATTGCTCACTACTTGCAGCTCCTGACCGGAATAATTTCCACTCACCAAAACCTATAAAGGCGGATATAACAGTATTTCAACTGTCAGCGGTGTATATGACTATCGGTAACATTTTGGACTTATAGTTTCTTGATAGAATCAGGACGCCCCGTAGTTCCACCAGGCGTTAGCAGCGACATTGTTCAGTGTGCGAGCCCAGAGCCCGTCATTAGCACCGTTGTTGCAATTGCCGAACCGCAGCGAAACCGCCGGAGAGGGAGTTCCGATAGCCCCTCAAGATCTTTAAAAAATCATTCCTATATTTTATACAAAGCAGTTGGGGGAAGACCCCCAAACCCCCTAGCTGCAGCTTACGCTGCAGCAGGTGCTGGAAGAAGTTTGGACGCCCCG
>DLZQ01000050.1:45318-75577 GCA_003447295.1 Lachnospiraceae bacterium | reverse complement strand
GCGAAACCGCCGGTATTTCTGCGTTCACCCAAGTGTGATCGCAGTATCCAGTAGCAGAACTGCATGCGATTTCATCATTTGGCACTGCACCAAAATCCTTTACCACCTGAGTTGTTGCATAATATCCGTTTTTTGCCAAATTCACTCCAGTATCCAGATATTTAGCCCCGGTTAAGTCATAGGTATAATCCGGGGACACCTTTATTCTTCCGTTAATCAGGAGCATATACGGATCTCTCTGCCACAGCATATAACTCCCCATAACGCAGCTATGGAAAATCTTATTGAAGGACTTATTATCATTAGAACCATAAAACTGTCCTCCGCCAATGACTGTATTGATTTTCGTTCCGTAATGTTGTGCTTTATCTTCAACGTAGGTAGAACACATGCCTGATCCAAAAGCAGTCTGAGAGTCGGTGCTCTTACTCAGCAGAATACAGATGTCTGCCAATGTATTCGTTAATGCACCGCCAAAGAAAAGAGCTTTGCCGGATGCTGCCTGAATTGCTGTATACTGCTCGGCAGTTCCGATTGCTTTTCCGTTTGCACTGTCTGCAGCAGAACCGGAGGCTGTTAAGCAGCTCCACTGCCCTGCAATACTTCTCATCTTTCCATTGGAATCAATGGAGCCATAGAACATCGGGATCAGCATATAATCTCTTTCTTTTCCAAGTACATTAAATCCTACCGCATGGAAATCATCATCCACTTTTCTTTCACAGAAATATACATAGCGGTCATTTCCAACCTTATATTCCTTCTTGTAGATTTTCTTGACGATTGCCATCGCATCACCGGCATAATCAATATTAGCCGCATCAGAGTTCGTTCCATCCGCTTTCTTCGTATAATCGTCCGGATCTAAGAAGTAATCAATACCTCCATCCCAATTACACATAACCGGTACATTAGCTTTCAGCCAGTCCCAGCCAGCCCATGATCCATAATTCATGGCGTGCGTGCTCATGTTCATGCTCATAGGCGTAAAGTCCTTGTTCGCACCAAGGTACTCCACTCTTGTGGACGGATTCAGGTCGGAAGCTTCATGGATAACCATTCCATAAATCGGTGCATCATCCGGTACCAGATTTCTCACCAGCTTTTCCACCTGCTCCTGCACTTCAAGCAGTGTTTCCTGCTCTGCAATAAAAACCTTTTTCGACATTTTCTACCTCGTTTCCAGCATAATATAACACTTTACGTTTTATATTTGCTTATTTTGTTAGATTATAACGTAATACGTTATTTTTACAGTTCCTCATAATATAAATGACCGTTTTCCATGCCTAATCGCATCTTCCCACCGTTCACGTCATCCTCAAAGATCTTCGCATCCCTGCGGTTGGCTTTTCCGTTGTTGAGAAGCTGGGCATATCGCTCATTAAAGTAATCTGCATGTGCCGGTGTGGTAGGCTCCAGAGCCTCCATCTGTTCGTTGTAAACCGGCTCATCCTGAATCGTTAAATTCTTCGCCATGTCCTGCCTCCCTAAAATGTATCGTTAATATAGAAAGTCATGCTGATATCCGCATCCTTTCCTTTTGCGGTAAAACGCTTGATGGTAACGATATCCCCATCCGCATCATAGAGTCCGATTTCGCTAATCGCAGCACCCGGAAGCTCACTCTCCTTTAGCTCACATTCATACTTGCACTTCGTATCGCTCAACATGGTGTAAGTATCGTATTTCTTTCTGAGCAATTCGTTCTTCAGTTCTGATTCTGCCTCCTGCGGTGCGATAACATTTCCATCTGCATCCACACCACCATCACCAAATACAAAGCCCACAATCTTAGGCAGCTGGATTTCTCCAGCTCTGGCTCTCAGCATCTTTTTCCTTCCTGCAATTGTAATAATCTGATTCTGTGTAAGGTTCTCTGTCATTTTACAATTCCTCCTCTCGCCTTATGGCATCTAATATCCTTGTTCCATTTAACTGATAGCTGCCATCCAGCAGCCACAAGTCTTTCTTTATAACAACACCTCCCGGTGTCATTTCCTCGATATTGGTATTCCCCAAGTCAATTGCCAGACCGTATGTATCTGGTTTTCTTAACACATTCAGCTCATAGCTGCCATCCATCTGCCATGTTCCATTCAATCTCCGGACATTCCAGTAAGGCGAGTCAAAGCCGATAACCACTCCGGCATCAGTAAACATCTCCTGCAGCTGTGATGTAGCAGATACACTCACATCCAGTTCTACGCTCTCCAAAACCTCGACGTCTCCCATATCGTAGCTGATGCCCCATTCATCCGGTTTTCTTCCGACTCCCAGATTATAGGTGCCATCCAGCAACCATGTTCCATTTAACCTCCGGACATTCCAGTAAGGCGAATCAAAACCGATTGTCATTTCCGTTACCGAGAAGACCTCTCCAATACTTGCCGAGTAGTCCAGCAGCAGAATTATTTTATACATCAGATGAGCCGGTACCCATTTATCCAAAAACTTTCGGACATCCGGCATATCGATATGCTGCAACTCACTCACATCCAGAACAATCTCCGCAAGCAACTTCTCAGCATATCCGGTAACATCAACACCGGCTCCGGTTCTCTCTGACAGTTTATTTTCCAGCCATTCTTCATTGATCAGCTCCTCGTGGAGTAAGGATGCTCTCTGGTACATCTCATCAATGATCCGTTCTATTTCAGCCAGAATGATATCCTCGGCATTCAAGACATCATTCATCTGTCTCATATTGCGGACTCTTGCTGGAAGCATTTGGCTGTTATTCAGTGACATTGACCGTCAGCTCCTGCAGAGCAAAATACTTGTTGTATTCTGCAGTAATGGAGTCCTGAGCTCCGTTGACCTTCAGGATTCCCACTTCCTTCACACCATCCACTCCACTGATGATGTTACTGATTTTATAGTAGTTCAAAGACACTGTTCCGCTTTGGAAAGCGATCTGAGTGAAATACTCCTCGATTTTGCTCCTGATCTGCGTTTTCACGGTCTCTTCTGTGTAACCGGACATTTTCACAACGCTGCATAAAATAACAATCGGAATGCTCTCCGCAGCATCCACAACCGGATCAGCTCCAACCGGACGCATACTGTTTATGTATTCCTGGACAAATGCAATCTGTTCTTCCGTTGGTGGCTTGGCATCCACTGTAAGAATCGCAATCGACACAAGCCCGGTTCCATCCCTTGGTGTGTCCACCTTTGCATTTCCCACAATGACATTACCCTCTGCATCCGTGGCTTCCTTTGCCCATCTCACATAATGCCTCTCGTTTCCGCTGGTACCCATATCCTCCTCTTTGTCTGTCAGGGTATTCATCAGAGGAACAATCCTCATGGCATCAAGCCGGGCAAGCTCCTCAGCCACCGCCTGAAGATTATCCATTGAGAAGCTGCCTTCCATCTTGGTATCCTCATTTTTCAACGCAGCCTTCATCCTTGCCAGTATTCCTTCAGCACTAAAATCCATTACACTCTCACCTCCCTCACCGGAACCAGAATTGTGTTTGAACCATAAATGCCGGTGCAGTCAAAACTCACTGTCATCCCGGTAGAAGTATTTTCAAAAACAAAATTATCCAAACGCTTTATATATGGATTGACCATAAGAGCTTCAATGATAAAGCGTTCAATCTCCAGTTTGACAATCTCCACGTTCATGGAGTGTCCGATTACCTGATCCTGAATTTCTGAGCCAAATGCAAAGGAATATGCGGTATAATGACATCGCTCCGTGAACAGGGCTTTAAATATCCAGATGCGGAGTGCTTCATTTCCCTCCACCATGTAGGTGCGTCCTCCCTCATCCAGAAGCAGCTCGTTCTTTTCGAAGTCATAAGCATATTCCTTCAACATTGGCAGTTCGTCATTCGTCTCAGTGCTTGTGCTTGTTGAATCAATAAAAGGAAAAATACTCATGCCTTAACCGCCTTTCCTGCTATATAAAAAGAGGATCCGGTTATATGCACCACAACCGTGTCCCCTTTCTTAAGCACATACTTCTCGTGAAACTCTTTCAGGAACTCATAAGCCTCCTGCGGTTCAAAAGGTGTAATAAATGGCTTTTTGATGTCCTCGCCACTATCCGAAGCATTCAGCATCAGTGCCGGATTGATGTAAAGGTTCTTTGTGATAGTTGTATTGTGCATCTTAATTGTCAGTGGTTTTACCGACAACACATCCGCCATATAGGTACCATCCACTCCATCAGCACTATTGGAACCACCAGTTCCCTTTCTGATTGCCTCGACCATTTCCACAATATTTCTGTTTGTCGACACCTTTCCACCTCCTGCCTTTATGTAGTCTCTTCAATCTCCCTTTCATCCATAAGGTTCTCAAAGGCAAGTGTCAGATCCATCTGAGCCTTACCGCACGAAAAGGTATGTGTGTCACTTTCAATGTAAAACTGTCCATAAAGCCCGGTGTCAGTTTCCTGCACAATGATTGAGTATCCTGATACCGCACGGAAATCATTTGGAACTCCGGACACGGTTGCCGAGGACTCCACTGTTACCAGCATCTTCTTGGCTTGTGTTGTAGCATCCTCTCCATCATTCTGTTTTAGCACTCTCTGCACCAAGCCATACTTCTGGATCGAGGCTGCATCCTCCACCGTCTTTATGACATTGTTGTTTTTATCTGTTATTAAAACCCTATTAACGAGCTTTTGAAGGGTGCTTTTATAGGTTGCTTCAATCAGGTTGTAATCCCCGGTCATAACCGCCCCACAAAGCGTCCCCTTCTCCAAAACACTCACTTTGTTAATATTGGTCATCAGCGGAATATACTTGCTGCCATTCTGCTTTGCTGCAGCTGTGTATGCCATCATAATGGCTTCATAGGCTTTCTTGCCAAAGCATGGCATAGAAGATATATTCACTCCCGTTGCAGCCATCGTTCCGCTTTCAATTCCGAGTTCTGTGCAGATCCCCGGAACAATCGTTTCCGGAGTTCCTTCAAATATTTTGTTGACATCTGAATTATTGATATAGAACATTAAATCGTATGCCAGATAAGTTTCCACCTTGGAACTGGCACTCTTGTCAATGTCAAAAATAATGCCTCCAAAGACATCCTTCCCACTGTCATCCTGCATGATGATTTCTGCACCCTCGTCAATGACAACCGTGGGAAAGTCTTTGTCCTTCTTATTCTTCGCAATTGTGAATTGAATGGTACGTGCGACCTGCTTTGTGTCACCAGACCACTTGATCTGCTCGATCAGTTCGCTGATATCTTTTCCTACAGTCAGTAATTTCATCTCAACACCACCTATGCCGGAATTGTGTACACATCGCCCGGATAAATCCAGTGTCCATTATCAGAACTGGACTTTCCATGCTTTTTAGCACTTGCCTCAATTGTTCCATTGTTTGCATTATAAATTTTAGGATATGAACTTCCATTTCCGTATTTCTGTTTTGATATCCCCCAGAGTGTATCTCCTCCAACCACTGTATAAGATCCACCTGCAGCTGCAGGTGCAGGTCTCGACAAAAGACCATTATTCCGTACTTTCGTTGTAATCTGAACAGATGGAACATTCAATGTCCGGTACTCGGAAAATGAAATGGTATAGTAAATATCCCCATCACCTTCCCTCATAGAGTAGGTAAAATCATCAATCAGCATTGCGAGGTTGATTTTCATATCGCTTATGATTACCCTGACCACTGCTTTTGTGGTTTTCCATTCCTGAAGCATCGCTACATATTTGTCAGGCTTCTTTTTCGCATTCTTATAAAATGGAGACTTCTCCGAAGGGAAGAAGCTCGACAGCTTTGTGTACTTAAGCCCTCGCTCTCCCTTCAGATTGGCTTCTCCTATGTTTAGAAGGGTTATCGCCTGATTCAACTGTTTTTCTGTGAATTCCACAGAAGGAGGATTGATTGGCAGCTCGATAACTTCTTTCCTGTTGTTTACGCTTAATTCAATTACTCTGGTTTTCATCAGACCACCTCCTAACCCATGTTTACAACTACTTCCACGACTTTCTTTGCAACCTTGTCGGCAATTTCATCAATATCCGCATCCTCACGGACAATGATCTCATCTGCCAGTTTTGCAATGGCAACCGTCACGCTGCCAATAAATCCTTTTGCAGTCCCTTTAGTCTTTCCGGAACCCGGAACTTCAAGACCGCTTTCTTTCCCCTTGATTCTGTCCACCAGCTGCTTCAGGTTCTCATCAATGCTTGTCAGTATCATCATGATCGGAGTCAGATCCTGACCGCCACCGGATAAAACTGTATTCTGCATGATGTTGGCAGTGCTGTCTTTTACAACTCCACTGCCCTGCTTCGTCAGGGAAACACTCTCTTTGTGTGGAAGAATTCTGGAACCTCTTGGCAAATCAACAAGCTCGGCACCTTTCTCGCCAACCCATGTCAAACCGCCCTTCCAGTTATTATCTCCTTCAGCGTTTTCTCCAACAGTTCCGGAATCTCCTCCAGAACCGGTTATCGCATCTGCTACAGAACCAAACCATCCTGCAATCTTTCCGATAACGCTGCCGATTCCTTCCACCAGTGGCTTTACGATTCCCCACACGGTTTCGATAATTGACTGGATGCCAGGGAATACCTTTTGAACCACGCCAAACAAAATCTCAAATACGCTGATTACAATGTCAATTACTGGAGAAATTACTCCCCAAGCTGTGCTGATGATGTCCCCAATCAATGGAGCCACCGTTCCGATGACTTCCTGAATAAAGCCCATCCTCTCACTGACAAATGAAATGACACTGCCAACCTTTTCTCCGATTTCAGAGAAAATCGTACTGAATACCGGAGCCAGTGCAGAAACCACCGTTCCGATACCTTGTACTAGACCGGCAATGACCGGAGCTGCCTGACCGATGATGTTTCCTATCGTGGAAACCACCGTTTGGATTACTGGGAGAATTACCGGTAGCATCGTCTGTACAGTGGAAATAATGCTTGTTAGAGCCGGTACGCACGCACCGACTACCTGCTGGATGGTAGTAGTCATACCACTACCAAACGAGACAAGCTGCGGAATCAGCGGTGCAAACCCGGCAGCCAGAGACCCCAGCGTGGAAACCACACTCTTAATTCCTGAAATAAATTCCGGTACAGCTGTAATGGCAGCATTGAATCCGTTTTCGATTACCGGAGCCATTGAAGGGAACATTTCCTTAAGCCCGTCCTTCAATCCGACCACTATATCTCTTCCAAGCGTCTTGATTTTCGGTACCGCTTTTTTAACCCCAGTTTTAACCACGCTTGGCAGTGATGAGAATACACGTCCAATCATCGGAACCGCATTATCGAATAAGAATGTCGACGCACTATCCACCAACTGTTCCATCGATCCGGTTACATCCCCGCCAATCGCCATATTTCCAAGAAGGTTCTTTGCTGCTGCCTTCATCGCTGAGAACGAACCACTAAAGGTCTGTCCGGCTTCTTTTGCGGTTGTTCCGGTTACTCCGAGTTCATTCTGAATCACATGAATAGCACTGTAAACATCAGACAAGTTGCCGATATCATACTTAACACCTGATATCTTGCTGGCATCCTGAAGCAGTCTCTGCATTTCTTCCTGCGTACCGCCATATCCCAACTTAAGATTATCCAGCATCGTGTAATTCTGCTTTGCAAATCCCTGATACGCATTCTGGATAGACTCCATGTCGGTACCAAATTTATTTGCGTTGTCTGCCATGTCAATCATAGCCATATCAGCAACTTCTGCAGCCTTAGCGGTATCACCACCCAAGCTGCTCAAAAGTGATGCAGAAAAACTTGTGACCTGTGACATATACTCATTGGCAGATAGACCGGCTGTCTTAAACGCTGCATCCGCATTGGCTTTAACAACACTGGCATTCTCCTTGAACAATGTTTCCACGCCACCAATGCTCTGCTCCAGTGCAGCTCCTTCCGTTACAGCACCGCCGACCACCGCTGTTGCTACAATCGTTACCGGAATAGCCACGGTTGCTGCCAAGGTCTTAAGTTTGCCACTGATAGAAGATATTCCACTTGCTGTGGCATCCTTCAGCTTTACTATCGGAGAAAAAATCTTCCCCCCTAATGCTTTCAGCTTCCCAGTTATCTTTGTGGCTTTGGAAGTGATTGCATCTTTCAATTTAATAACGGGTGTGGTTACTTTTTTCGCCACCCCCGTTAATGCATTTTTTATTGATTTTACTTTTGATGTGGCAGAATCCTTTATCTTAATGACCGGAGTTGCCACCTTTTTTCCAACCGTCTTAATTCCATTGCTGACTTTTGTTATTGTCGCACTGGCTGCATCCTTCGCCTTAATGACTGGGGATATTACTGTTTTTCCTAACTGCTTTACCTTTCCGGTTAGTCCATCCGTCTTTCTTGTTGCCGATTCGGTATTGATCTTAGCAGTGTAAGTTTTATCCCAAGCACGCTGCAGCTCTTTCCTCGTTTCAGCTGCATCTTTCCGGAGGGCGGTCTGTTCTTGTCGGATGCTCTTTAGCACAGAACTGGCATTATCCCGGATGGAAATACTGCCTACAACACTCATTTAGCCACCTCCACCTCCCGAAAACAGCTGCTCACGTTCTTCAATGCTCTTTAACATCGATGCATAATAGAAACATTTTTCTTCCACCCCAAGCTGGAGCAGATACTCCAGCTTGAAGCCTTTTTGAATATAATAATGCAGGAAATAACACTCACCGTCTTGGTCTATGAGTTTTTTTGTTCTTCAACAACCGTCACTTTTTTACTTCCGATCACACCGGACAATTTCATAATTTCCGTAGCAATGGATGTAATCTCACTCATCTCGAAAATATCAACCACTTCCGGATAGGTCTTAATCTCGCCCTGATCCTTTAATTCCATTGCGACCGCCTTTAAATCAGGCTCAACAACTGCCAGATAAATACAATACTTATCAGATGCGTTCGGATCTTGCTTATCGTCAATCTCCGTGCATTCCACAATTTCCGGATAGTTCAAGTTCCGGATCTTGATGTTCTGGTCAATGCTCGGAACATATAAAGTCTCGTACTTTGTAACCTTCTTATCCTTTAATCTCTGAACAGCCTTCGCTGTAAAGGCTTTGAAAATATCATCTTTATTTTTTTCCATAGCAACCTCCTACGCAACAGCATCTAAGTTCTGCAGATCAGAAGGTGTGAATCCGATAGAAACTTCTTCCTCGATAATTCCACCCTTCTCCCAGTTCACAACCGGAATCTCATTGTGCCATACATTATCACAAGCCCAGCGTTCGATCTGACCTCCAACAGCATCAGGATCTGCCAGCTTCGCAATAACCTCTGCACGGACATCCATGCCCTTTTTCCAGTTCTCCAAGATTTCCTTTGCTCTGGTATATACCTTTTTCACGGTATAAGAACCTTCGCCCTTCAGACCGGTAATCTTGCTGTCCACATCAATTCCCAGCTGCACATCCTCACGGTTAGCAGTTACTTTCATTTCAATTTTGGAGAATTCAAAAATCTTCTCTCCGTTGATCCAGAGTTCTCCCCATGTTCCGGAGAGAGTCTTATTACCTCTGATAACTTCCATATCCGTTTACCTCCTACATATTGACATTCATTTTCAGATCTTCCATTGCGTTTACAAACTTTACATTGCTAGCGATAAATACCTTTGTTCCGGTGTTAGCTTTAGCAACTGCAATATCATCCATCTCGGAAGTATCCATTCCTCTGCTCTCCAGATAAGTACGCTGTGCATCGATATCAATCGCCACCACATTATCATAGGATTTATCCAGCACATTGCCGAGTAGCCCTTTGTGGTAAGCACCAATGGCAGCCACGAACATCTGCTTTCCATCGTAGTCATTGATGATCTTGCCGACATAGCTTTCCTCATAGGTTTCCCTGATGTCATCCATGTATAAGTCCATTCCTTCTACAATCTTGATAAAACGGACATCCTCTGTCTTTTCTGTCGTGAAACTGACAAGGCTGTTCACGCCTCGCCCAATCTTGTACTTCCTTCCATCAAAGACAATGACCATCTCACCAGCATTGATACGATCATCCGGATCGTCCGGAGTTTCTGCTTCAGAAATATCGTCCAATACATAATATGTGCTGCTTCTTGCAAGGGAAAGCCCTGCAAGTACCCCGGCAATTCTCGCACAATACTCAGCTGCAGTATGCTTTGCGCCGGTAATGGTCGTGGAGATATTCTCTGTTGTGAGATTGATGATTCCTTCATGATCTCCCTTACAGTGTGCCAGAACCGCCTTGAAGGTCTTTCTCTCATCATCACGGTACTGCTTGATCCACGCTGAGATTGTTGTTGTATCAGTAGAACCAAGACCGGGAATGGTAAGGTAGTTCCATTTCAGATCTTTCAGCTTCTTAAGTTCAGCATTGTACCCTTCTGCATTTTCTGCTCTGCGGATTGTAATGACAGTAGACGGAGCTCCAGCGAACACCAGCTTCAAATAGTTGTAGTTCTGCTCTGTCCAGTTCTGAAAATCAACCTCATCCACCTTCTTGTAAATATTCAAGTCTTTTCCACCTTCGGTACCGTCCGTGAGAATCATGGCAACGATACCCCTTGCACTTCTTTCAATGGCAGACACTGCTTTTCCACTGAAAATCATGCTAAAACTCGGTAATCCTAAACTCATTTAAATCACACTCCTTTTCTAATAGCCACTTCCAGCTCTCCCATCGGTTCAAACTCATTCGTCTGCTCCCGTGCCTGACGGAAGTTTATGGTAAAACTGTAATGCAGCACATGGTCTGATACTTTCATATTGGCATCATTGATGGTTATGTTCCTGTCTCCAAAACTGAACACCGGTCGGACAACCGCATCAATCTCTGCCCCTTTAATCAAATAGGCGGTATTGCTCTCGCTTTTCTCGTGGTAAGCAATATCAACCAACACTCCCATATCCGTAAAAAATCTGTCGACTGTCTCGTTCCCATTCGGGATGATATCTACGAAGTAATAGGTTTCTGGTTCATCAAGCCCATGCTTTTCTTCCGTGCCTTTTATTTCCTCGTAAAAGACATCGGTATCCGGATCAATCCCTTTCAGCAATGCTGTGATTGCATTTTTTATCTGAATAATCGGATGTTCCATAGTCCACCTCCTAAAGTTCATGAGTATTCAGGAAGTCATTCATCCACTCCCGGAGATAACCGGGAAGGTGTTTCTGCACTTCCTGAAGGGAAAGCTCCATCATGTGGGCTCCTTTTACAAAGCCCTTTCCACCTCTTGTCTGGTGTCCATATTCCACCGGCTCGACATACTCCACGTTGTTATAGACCTCGATGTAATATTCATTGCCTCGCTTTTCTATACTCCCAACGTGCCACTCATTCCGCAAGTGTCCAGTCTTAACCGGAGTGTTATCCTTGACCTTTCCCTGAAGCTGAACCGCCAAATCAATAACCATCTCCCGGAACTCAGCCGGGTACTGGCTCTCTATGGCTTGTGAGAGTCGTTTCTCCCATTCTTCCAGCCCCTCCAGCTTATACTCAGTATTAAACAGTTTCCTTGTCCAACTTGACCGGGATATTATTATGAGACTTCATGCACTCAGGAAAACCTGCAACCGCTTCAATTTTCTTTCCAAAGTGCGTGATCACAAGGAAATCATTGGTCTGGATATCAACTTCCGGACGGG
Organism: Lachnospiraceae bacterium; assembly: GCA_003447295.1. Taxonomy (GTDB): domain Bacteria; phylum Bacillota; class Clostridia; order Lachnospirales; family Lachnospiraceae; genus Acetatifactor; species Acetatifactor hominis. Next base: position 63,965 of record DLZQ01000050.1, on the reverse strand, counting down.
TAAACAGACAAAAAGTTGTTTCCGTCTTCGCAGTAGATTTCGATTGCTGCAGCTTTCCACCTGTATGTGTAGACAATGCGCATTCCACATCTTCATACACAACTTTTCCATCCAGACCGCTTTTAAAAACGCTTTCTCCACCCGGAAGGGTATCTTTGAAAGCTCTGTAAACGGTCACGGTATCTTCGTATGTTGTTGCAAGGATATCAGCTTCTGTCATTTTGCTAAATCCTTCGGCAGATTTATTTTTTTAAAACGGTTAAGGGATTTTTCATAGTTCTTCATAAAATCAACAGTGGCTTTCTGATTACCACTTCCGTCACGATAAGAAATGGCGGTATCACCACGATTGATACTCGCCACTTCCTTCTCGCCGGTCTTTACCAGATCAGCCTTCAACATATCTTCAGCAATCTGTGCTGCAGTGCTGAGAAGCCGCTCCGGCAGATCTTCACGGTTGCAATAAATCAGGATCTTATCCACTGCCCTTTTGACATACCTTCTGGCTGACCGTTCTTCCGTTTCTGACATCTTCATGCTGTCCATCACTTCCGCTACTAACCAGTCCTCCTGCTCCTTTGTCATGGCAGTTCCTCCTTATTTTTTCTCTGCAGCCTTATTTTTCTTCAAAGCAGCCTCCAGCTGTTCCTTCGTGCCAGAAAGTTCAGCTTCCAGAGTAGCGATCTTTTTATCAGCTTCTTCTGCGTATTTAGAAGCCTCCTCCAGCTTTTCTTTCGTTGAAGTCAGCTCCTTTTCCAATTCTCCCCTTCTAGCATCCGACGCTTCAATGACTTTTCCTGCTTTTAAAAGCTGCTCTTTCAATTCATTGATCACAGCTTCATATGCGGCATTACTTTCTGTTTTATTCGCAACTGTTCCATCTGTTCTGACAAACCCCTTGGCTTCCAGAGCCTTGGCTTTGTCCTCGGAATCAACACGCTTCACTACATTCGCTCTCTTTAATTCGATCTCGCTCATGGTCTACTCCTTTCCCCCCTGGGCTAATTCTTCTTTCACATTAACAAAGCACTGTTCCACCTTACGAGCAGGAATCCAGATATCGTGGAACTTACGATAATCCATCGCCCATGCTCTTGCCTTCTGGTTGGTTTCCGGATCAAAAATTCTCATTTTATCCGTCTTGGACACTGCAATAGGTGCCTTTCTCGGAGTGATGATCCAGTTGATGCTCTTGCTGTTTTCAGTAGGAGCAAAACCACCAGCTTCCTGACCGGAAGTCACGCCATCCTTGAAAAGGTACTCCGTCTTCATTCTGTCGGAGCTTACCGGGATTAAAGGATGGATACCATCCAAGCTGCGAACCTTAAGAGTTACATCTCCCTGCTTGAAATCGGTTATATCCAGCTTCTTTGAGAGCTTTTCGGACATGCTTAAGATTGCTGCTACCATGGAATCAATGGTGATAACCAGTGGTGTGTTCTGTCCAACGATCGCCTGAACAGCTGCAATATCATAGTAAAGTTTCTGAAGAATGGTTGCTTCATCAGCGGTATAGCCTCCGGATGCCTTGCCCTTCTTGATACACGCTGCAGCGATGGTACTGTAACGATATGCATCAATCTCAGGAACAACCTTGGTTCTCTGGAACTCGCCCATAACAGTGGATGCAGTCAATACAAAATTTGTCTCATCCACATCGTTCTCATCAAAACTGAAAGAGCGTCCTCTGTCCTGAGTCATCTTCTTGGTTTCATACTGGAAATTCACGCTGCCCTGCACAAATCCATTGGTGCGATCATAATCAGCCATTCCGTCCATATCGAGACTCGGAATCTTGACCTCCGCACCACCGGTGTACTTAACCAACTTCTCATTTACTTCCATCCAACCGGAAGTAGCCTGCTCCACTGCAGCCTTGTCTAACTCGCTCTGAATAATTGTTGCGGTTTCAATGGTATTCATTTACTTTCTCCTCCTTATAATCCTCTGACATTTCTTGCGATCTGGTCTCTTAACAGATTTTCAGCAGAAGCTGCTCCGCCGAGTCCTTCCGGTGTCTTACCCTTCAGCCGGGACTGGATTGCCACTGCCAGACTGTCCTTAAAAACCTTTGTGGTATTCTTCAGGGTTTCTTCCATGCGCTCCTTGCTGGAATAGTCAAGCACATCTGCAAGACCAACCGGGAATCCATCCGTTTCCAGAGATTTAGTCGCACTCTCTCTCAGCTCTTTCTGCAAGAGCTGGCTTCTCAAACTGGCAATCTCGGAGTCTTTTTTCTCCTGCTCCTCTTTTGCCTTTTCCTCCGGAGTGAGTTTTTTGACACGCTCTGCCTCCGCAGCTTCATCTAACCACTGCTGTTTCGCAGCTTCGATGGCAGCATCTACATCTGCCTGAGTGAAGGATTTCTCCTCTTCAGCTTTTTCCGCTGCAGGATCTCCATCCTTTTTTTCAGGTTCAGCCCCTTCAGCTTTCTTTCCACCGCCAAAAAGTCCATCAATAAACTTCTGGAGGGTACTTACTTTCTCCGGTGTACTTTCCGCTGTCTGCTGTCCCTGCGTTTCTGTTGCAGTGTTCTGAACTTCCTGCTCAGTACCCTGCATGGTGGTTGTTCCATCCATCTTTTTTACCTCCTGGTCTAAATTTTGTATAACAAAAGCACCATTTAAAATGCTTTTAAACGATGCTTGAGTCCATATTTTTTGCAATTAAATAAGCACCCGGCTGGGTGCTTATTTGCTCTTGTGTTCGCAATATTTTTTATTATAATTTCCGGTACCTGGAAAAGACTGTTTTAGCTTCTCCTTTGGTATTCCCTCCGGATGTTTCTCGCATTTTCCGAATCCGTAATGATATTTACACGAATTACACTCGCTATTAACTGGTTTCGGTGCATCACTCCACCGTTTATCTGAATATGGATTGCTCATTATATTTCCTCCATGTAAATCACGTTATTAACCACCTTGGATATGTAGAACATCGAATCTCTTTCAAACAAAATCTCTTTTTCCTGAGAGTTAAATTTCCGTATATCTCGCCCGGTCTTTGATGTAATAACATACTGAATCGGGAAACTGTCATCATATACCTCAGTGGAACTTGAAAGAAATTCAGGAAAACTAATTTCCATACCGGGCTTATGCCCCACAATAAACTCCTGCACATCTGGTATTCCAAAATCAGAAACAGAGCGATATAACACTCCCTGATAGGTCGGCATCTTCTGAAGAGCTGAATCCAGATTGCTAATCTGTTTCTTTTCTTCCTTCGTCAGTTTGACGCCCCTTCTCAGCTTGTCATTCCACGTGTATGCCTCGCTGCTTATATAGCTATTTATTGCGTGCTGTTCATTCTCTGATAGTTTTATTATAGGTTCCGGAGCTGGAGTGTCAACATATTTCTTCTTCCACTCCTCAAACTTCGGATTGCTCTCCAGTGGATTCACTCCTTCCCGGTCTTTAAATAAATCAATCTTTGCTTTTGCCTTGATTGTGCATTTACAATTCGGATGAATCGGTGGTAGATTAAGCCCCGGCTCTGCCTCATCCAGCGGAAAAGATTGTCCATTTAATTCCATACATATTTCGCAACCACCTCCAAGAAAAGTATACTCTTGAATTCCCATTTCCCTATAAGAAGCAAGTTCTCCCTGATTAGAGAAATAGCTGCTCTCCGTCCGGACAAGCCTTTCTGCAGCATAGCGTCCCTTGCCCATGACATCATTGATTTCCTTTGCCATCTTCTGTACGCTGGAGCCATTCATAAATCCCATCGTCAGCTCTCTCTTGGCGAGAGTGGCAAGTTTATCAGTATTTTCCCACAGTGCTTGCGAGTAATTCTTTCCAGACCACGGATGCTTCAGTATCCTTTGGAGCATCTTCACATCTACCTTGGAAACATTGAATCCAACACCAAGGATGCTCTGCACATCATAACAGCCCCGGTAATAATTGGTCTTGAACATATCACCCAGCAGATCTGTTATCTTCGTTTCCGTATCCCTCGACAGTGTTATCATTGTCTGGTAAACGGTAGCAAGCATCTGCTCCTTCCTGCTGATCCGCGACTTCATTGCCAGCGTGTTCAGTTCCAGAAGTGTCTTGGAATCCCCTTCAGCTTCCTTCAGGTATTCTTCAATCCCCTTTTTCCATCGGGAATATTCACTTCCGGTCAGCAGCTTGGAAGCCTCTGCATTCGTCAGACCATTCTCCGTGGCATATTTTTGAAACATAGAATTGATTTCCGTTTCAAGCGTCCATGCTGCTTCATCAAAGAGAAACATTATCTCTTTTACGGATTGGTCTGTAATCTCTGCATTATTGAGAACCCTCTGCTTGGCTCGCTCAATCCACTCGTTACGTTCCTTCTGGCTCATCCGTTACCGCCTCCGTTCTGTCAGCTGCACCCTGAAAAGCCTTGGTAAAATTCTTATATACTCCGAAGTCTTCCTGCTCCTTGTTCTTTTCTTCCTCCAGTTTTCTCAGCTCATCCTGAACATTTTCAACACCTGGCATCAGCTGCAGTCTGGTCTCCCTTGAAAGGTCATTTGCCAGCATCGTGACAATCTGTGCTGTTTCCATATCATTCTGAGGACGGTTCCTGCGGAATTTTGGAACAATGTCTCTGTAATCATAATTGTGCCCCATGATGTTCAAGATATTTGTGATCAGCTCAATCCTGCGCTGCAGTCCTTTCTTGAACTTCCGTTCCTTAATCGAACATATCTGCTCCAGTCCCCATAATTTATAGGATATAGCCACTCCGGATAGGTTTCCTCCAAAAGACTCATCACACATATGTGGCACATTGGCTCCAGTGTGAATATCCTCACGGAGCCGGTTCTTATAATTTTCCAGTGCAGTATCATCAATCGTCTTCAGGAGCCAGTCCACATCTCCTCCATCCTCCAGAATGATAGCTCCTTTTTCCTTCATGTCAGCAATGTCCTGACTGCTGACATCTCCAAGTTTTAAAACCTTTAAAATGGCATCATCATTATACTGGAAATAGTTTGCAGTGTTACTCTGCACCTTGTTATAGGCATCAATCTCCGTAATGACACCCTCAAAATCTCCAAGCCTTTCCTCGTTGTTGATGTATTCCACAAACGGAACGTCCTGCCAGTAATGTTCCTCAACTGCTATCATGTTCAGGTATCCATTATTCAATGACTGGAATCGCATCACAAGACTGGAATTCCAGAACTCCACCTTCCTGATTACGTTGTCATCCTTATCCTTTGAAATAATGGTTCGGATAAATGCCATCGGAGTGGAAAATCCACTGTCCGTCTCGCAAATCATAATTCCGTTAGCAGCCGGAACCCTCGCAAGCCTTATCTTGGCATCCTCATCCAGATAGAGCATTTCAAAGCAGCTTCCGCAAATGCTGCACTGCTTCGCCAGCTCCATGTTGTGATCCTGCTCATCGTTGTAATCAAAAATATCCTGCACTGTCTGCAGGTATTCATCATTCTGGGAGTCATAGACAATCGGCTCACCCACGAAGTAACCGGTGGCGGTATCCGTGATGTATTTTGTCATATTATTGACCAGACGGTTGTTCGGAGCTGTGCTGTCCTTCTTGTTTTCTCCAAGGATTCTATGATTGCCAACATAGTAATCATGCAGCATTCCGTATTTTACATCCGTGCTGTTCTCATCGATGATCTCACGGATATCTTTTTCTGTCAGGCTTTCAATGGAAGCCCTGTCCATATAAATAACCGGCATGACCGTTACCTCCTATAATCCTAATTTCCCTTTATCCAGCACCCGGAACCGTTTCATCTTCTTGGCAATCGTTCTGCATCCTTCCAGAGCATCCACACCATCATCGTGCGCTCCCATCGGGAAGTGTTCCATCTGCTCCAGCAGTCTCTTGTGCCTTTTATTGAACTTGATGTAATGGTTCTTTACATCCGGCTGCATCGTCTGTATACGCATTGTCTTATCGCTGGTCTGCGGTACCTCCTCGATCGGAAGGTATAACCCAGCTTTTGCAGATGCCTTTGCCAATTCTTCCTTCAGGAACCACTGGAACTGCACCGTCTCAGCTCCGAACTTCTTATAGCCCCTGCCATAATCCCTGCGGAGCATCTTCTCCTTCTCCAGAATGTCACCGATAATTTTATCCGGATGTCTGCGTTCGATATCCGCATCCATGACATACATATACCCGGATACTTTGTGCTTCGCCAGCGTGATGATGGCGGAAAAGTCGCTGTGCTTGGTCTTTCCAAGTGACGGATCGACAAAGCCAAAGAAAAGGAAGTCCCGGTTCTTGAAGTCGATTTCTGCTTCATTATAGAATTCAAACCATTCAGGATTGAAAATACAGTCTTCCGGATTGATAGGCTCGTTCTGTTCCTCGGAGTTGAAGGATGCCTCGCCTTCTGTCAACCTCATAACCATCAGATCATAATAAGACAGTTTCTCCTCCCACAGAACCTCCGTGCCTTCCAACATCTTCTCCCGGTGCCTTTCAAAAAACTCTCTCGCATCGGCTTCGTGGTTCTCGTTTGAAAGGTCTGTGTAAATCTCCTCCCATTCCTTCCATAGATCCTCTTCGTTGGAAAAAGAAATGACCGCCTTGTATTTAATGGCTTTATATCCCGGATTGTTCAGGGTTTTCGCCAGAAGGCTGTCATAATGCAATAATGTTCCAATATAGATAATGTCCGTGTAATCATCACCGGCTTTTGAAACAGCTTTTAAAAACCAGCTTTCAAGTTTCTTTCGCTGCTCCGGTGTCCGGACGTTCTCGTCATTTTCAATATCATCCAGAACCAGAAGGTCTGGTCTCCAGTTTCTGTGTTTTCTGCCTCGGATCTTCTTTCCCGATCCGATTGCCTCAACTTTGATGTTGGTGCTTGTGATCAGTACGTTGCTTCTCCAGACTTTTCCGACCAGGCTCCCGAAGTCCTCCTTCAGAGCTTCGTTCTCCTCAAACTCTACCCTGATGTTATCGAGAAATCCCTCAGCCTGCTCTGAGCTGTCGGATATGATAATCGGATAATGCTTGTATTCATAAACTATGGCATGAATGCTGCCTTTAAAAGTAAGGCTCGTGGACTTTGCGTGTCCACGTGGAGCTGCGACCACTCGTTTGGTTCCATTCATCCGGCTGATCTTCTTTACCTTTGCCGGTGTGGTCGGATATTCCCCTTTCAAAACTCCTTGCTGCCATATATTATCCAGTTCCCGGTGAAATTCAGGGGATGGTCTGGAAAAATAATGTGGAAAGTATGCCCTGCCGAAAAATTCCATATCAATGGCTCCCAGCCTCTGGCGTATGCCTCCTTTTCCGGTAAGCGGTGCTCCGGATTCATAATCTTTCAAAATCTGCACACGTTCCGAAGAACTGTCCTTTTTTAAAAAGATGTTTAAAAGGCTTTTTAAATCGCTTGTAACAGCCTCGGTATCATCATAGAAGCTCTTGCTCTCAGCCTCTGCCATCGCTCCGATCAGAACACCGATGCTTTCTTTTTTTCCTGCTCGCACACCCACCACCTGCCTTTCCGTAAAATTTTAAGGCTCATATTTGCCCCATATTTGCATTTTTGTGTTTCAGCGATAATTTCCCCCACTTTCATCATTCAAACGATTTTAAATGGGTTTAGCGTGTTTTTAAACGGTGTTTTTACACCATTCAAAAAAGAGAACTGCCAGAACAAGCCCGATGGGTAGGCTTCGCCACCCAACCAGTGTACTTTTTCTGCTCAGTTCCCTTTCTCTATGTCCGCCAGCTTCCGGCATCGGGACGAATCAACCGTATGCCATCAGGTGGCTTCTTTCAAAACCGCTTGTGCTGCACCCTCTGCCCCATCCCTGCCAGCCCCGGCAAGGCTTAGTTCCTCTTCTTCCTCCAGCCGGATGCTCAACTGGACTTCCTTTTTCTCATTACAGATCGTAATCTCAAAGGTTGCTTTCCTGCTCCGCTTATCATACTTGATGATGCGGTTTTCAAATTTTTCAAGAACTCCTTTCACAGTCTCATAATTTCCATCGCCCAGAGCCCTGACCACTGTAGGCTCAATCGGCTGGTTGTTCTCCCCGGTCAGCAGCATGATCCACTCTGCCTCCAGATAGGAAAGTCTTGATGGATTCCTGCTGTCTCCAAGAAACTGGATCACTCCCGGAATCCCCTTAACCTTGTAATAGTTATCCGCATTGTAATTCATGTTCAGGAATACATATCCAGCAAACAGGATGTATTCTCTCTGTGACCATGAACCTCCGGAGCGTATCAGACGATTTTCCTTCGGGACAAGAGCCCGGATGCCCTGCTCTTTCAATTTCCCGGCAATATCATCTTCCTTGCCGGTCATAACTTGAATCACATACCACATCACCTTTTATCCCTCCAGTCCTTCGTTTTTCTTCTTGTTCAGGTATGCACTCACCTGACGGTAGAGTTCCGGATTTTCCTTCGCCATAGCCTCAAATACAAGGCTCTTGACTGCCTCCAGTCCGGCTTCGTAATTATCACGATTCTGTACTTCAATCCGCTTCTTATAAGCAGCTGCCCGGATGAGACCATTGGTCTCCTTGATCAGCTTCTCAATCGGCACTTCCTTCATCTGCTCCTCATCCACGTTGGTAAGGGCATTCATGACATGATGGCTTGCCAGACGGATGAGAGCTTCCGAAGTATCCAGATCGGGATACCGGTTCATTTCATCCATCAGCATGGAGAAATTGCTCTGTGCCACCGTTATCATCTCCACAGTGGCAAGATACTTCTTTGCGTAAGTACAGATCGCCATTTGCGACATTTCTTCGCCGTTTTCTTTCAGAAATGTAACAATTTCTTTATATGTGCAGCCGGTCAGGAGCATCTGCTCCACAGTGTCCTTCAGCTCTGGCGGTAATCTGTCCACCTTACCGGTGCTACGTCTTCTCTCCTTCTGCTCCATCGTTAATCGCCAAGATCAACCATATTATCAGATATTCCACCGCCAAGGAGCCGGATGCCTTTTCCAGTGACTTTGGCTTCCAGTGTCTGATAATCACAGTCCGCAAGGGATGCATCTTCACGTGTTTTAATATCCCTCAGATAGATATAGCCCTCTTCTGCAAGGAAATTAACGCTGTCTACAAATTCCTGCTTTTCAATGCCTTCGTAGCTGACCGCCTTCTCCACACTCCGGAGGGCATTGTATTTTTCCCGGAGCAGGTTTATTGTCGACAGCACCCTGCCATTGTTCATTGTAAAGTTGCCAGCCCGAAGCTGCCTTTTTTCTGTTTCTCTGCTCATCTCTTCGACCTCCTACTTCTTCAGCATAAGTTCCAGCATCTGATCCAACTTTCTGTCCATCTTGTTCATTTCCCGTATAAAATCATCCTTCGTCAGATACTCTGCTTTGATCTGTTTGATATCAGCCCGGCATTCGTCAAAATCTTTTTCATGCACGTTCTTGGGTGTATAGTCTTCACGAATCTGCCGGATGTCTTTTTTTAATTCCTCGGTGCTTTCTTTCAGATCTGTCTTAGTAACCCTCTCACTGTCTATCCTTCTGATCTCCTCTCCATGCTTGTCAACCTGACTCATGGTGCGTTTCAGAAAATATGTAATCACTCCAATTCCCAATGTGATTGCTGTAGTTATAATCCATTCGCTCATCCTCTCACCTCGCATAAAAAAAGATACACCTGCGTGTCTAACACAAGTGTATCTCCTAAATCATAAATATTAAAATAAAGCACTTAAGAAAATATATTCATTCTAAGAAGTCCGTAAGATTCATCTGACCATCTATCGGTCTGGCTTTTATCTCTTTTGCTTTGTCTAAAACTATATTGCGAATCCACGTTTCTGTCAATCCATATTTCAGAGCCAGTTCTTTGTAATTGCTTCCGTCAAACTCCTCTTTAATCAGTTCGTCACGAACTGTTTTTTCCAGACTTTCAATTTTCGGAATGTAAATGGAAGTGCCATTAAAAGCCCTCACGAGGCTCTTGAAAGCCTCCAGTCCAATCAGTTCCGCAAGCACTTTCTGCTCCTCGTCCAGATTTTCCATTTGCACCATTTCCAACAAATCCACTATGCCTCGCCTCTCTTTCTGGCACTTGCCACATATCTCTTTAAAATCTCAATCAGGTTATTTCCCTGTTCAAAAGTAATCCATGCAAATGGGTTCCTGGCAACGGCATCCGCACCAAACTCTTTTTTAATTACCGCACAAAGCCTGTCCCCCAGCTGCACATCGTTTGGCACCTCATCACATTTTTTCAGTTCATACATGAGAAACCAGATTTTTTTCTGCTGACCGGATGTAACTCCTCCTGGTCTGGTCTCATGCTCCTTAGGCTTGCTGTTCCGTGGCTTTGGAGAGACAGTTTTCCCCTGCAGCTCTTCCAGACGTGCAATCACTGCACAAGCCTCCTGATATGTAAGGCTCTTGATGGAGTCTTTCCCTGTCACTCCGCCTACCAGCGCATGGAGTTCGTCCTCGCTTCCGGAAGCCTTGATACCAAGTGCATTGCCGATAGCATATATTTTTCTGATCTGGAATTGCTCTATTGTTCTCATCTGCCTCTCCCTTCCGGTTATTTCCCTTTTTCAGCTTCCACAGTTACCTTGATTCCTTCATCCACAATAACGGCTGCCCGGATAATTTCAATAGCCTCCTGCGGTGTTCCTTTCCATTCTGCTGCTTTCAATATCTGCAATATCCATTCCCAGTTAATAATCTCAGCAGTGAGATATGCCCAGTCACTTGCTTCCTGCTCCGGAAGCCCAGCCAGCTTTATCAAGGTTTCTGTATCTTTTTCATACTTTCCTTTCAGCTTTTTTTTGAGTGTCCGCTGAATCTTCTCGTCTGCTGTTATTGCCTTGATGGTTTCATCCAGACTTCCTTCAGTGTAATTGCCAAGAAATATCATTGCAAACAGCCTCTTGCATGGATCTGTCATTTTGTAGGACGTATCCTCCTTCACAAATTCCTCAAATACATCACCCAGCAGCTTCTTAACCATTGTCATGGAAACCGGCTTCACAGTCTCACTGTTTCCGACCACCACCTTGGAATTATTGCTGCCCCAGTAATCAATAGTCTTCTTTTTGGTATCCTTCAGGTCATCTGTTGCAATTTTCTCGAACCATGCTTTGATCTCGTCAATCTCTGCTTTGATTACGCTCTGCTGGTTGGTCAGTTCCACCAATCGGTCAGCGTTTGCTTTGATTTCTGCCATATCATTCATCACTCAAACACCTCCGCAATCTTCCCAGCGCAGCTCCTGCAGATTTCAACTCCGCAGACCGTCTGTACATCATCTACCGTTCCGCAGTGGAAGCAGGTCGGCACGTGCTTGGAGATATGAATTCCCTCCTCGTCCGTTCTGATGTCAACCGGAACCCCCGGAAGAATACCGGTTTCCTGACGGATACCTCTCGGAAGAGTAATACCTCCACTTTTGGTCACTTTTTTTGTCGCATCCATCTTGTTTCCTCCTTTTTGATTTTTACTGATACAACCAGCTTATCCAGCTGATTCATGTGTACCATGTTTCCTTCGGAGAAAAGCACATAGAAGGCTCCATGAGCGTAATGGTATCCCATCACTGTCCGATATTCAGTTTTGAATTCATCCGCAAAGCCGACTTCGGCTCCAACCGGGTACCGTAGGATCGTCCACACAATCCTTGCTATCATGCTGTCCTCCTCTCCCACTCTGCATTTCATGGGCTTGTGACCATCACCTTACGGTGGCTGCATTAGGAGGGGCTTTTCGCCCCTTATGTAATTTTCCTGCCGTAGCGGTGTCCTTTGTCCGTTTTCTCAATCTTACAGATCAGTGTAAACACAGCCTCAATCTTCTCTTCCTCTGACAGCTTGTCACTGTCTAACTCGTAGATAAATAACATCCTGCCATTGTCCCTGATATAGACCGTCTGCTCTATATGACAGAGCATCTGTGGTGCCGTGTAGATTTCTCCGAACCAGCGGATATTTCCTGCCGGACTGATTGTCCTCGGCTCAAAGTACATTTCTTCTCTTAAAACCATGCTGCACCTCCTTACTTTGGCTTCGTGTATCGGTACGTGGTACCGTCTTTTCTGGTTGCAATCATAATCTTGGCTTTACCTTCCCGGATCAGGTTGGCACACAACCTTGCCTCTTCCCATCCTTTCCGAATTTCCTCCGGAACCTTAACATCTGATTTCTCGCTCATTTCTTCGCCTTTCTGATAGACTTTGTTTTTCCACTCCTCCTCTGCAGGGCAATTCTGCTGACAATGACCATCTCCTCTGGAGTGTCCTTAACGATCAGCCACTTTTCAGAATCCAGCCCGGTATCCTGCAGAAACTTCTTTTGTGCCAGTGTCGGCTTCTTTCCATTCTTCACTTATCCACCTCCGCAATCTTTACCACTACACCATGCCTTTCACTCTCTGTAACCTTAAACCGGAATCCATTATCTTCTGCCTCTTCCTTCTTTCCAGCAAGGTACATTCCAGCTCGTAGCAATGCTGCATAATCTGTCAGTGTGGTGTAATTCCTCACCGTAATCTTTCCCGGCACCTCATCACCTCCCGACCTCAACTGTGTGTTGCATTGAAATTTTCCATCGCCCATCGGTTTCCGGTGGATTGTACCAACCTTCTTGTGCGTTCTGCCGGATCAATTCTCTTTCTGTCATTCATCCCCGGTATACTCTCAATAGCTTCTCTCATACCGCAATCCGGGCAGATATCCGTTTTATTATCCACCCTCGACAATGCCGGACGTCCAGTGTATGGTTTCCGGCACTTAGGACATACCACCATGCCTGAATCCTCCTTTTATTCAGTTTTGCCTCACTCTGCATTTCATGGGCTTGTGACCATCACCATTCAGTGGCTGCATTAAGGCTGGGGCATAAGCCCCGGCACATTGTTATCTATCCGGAAACGTGAATTTGCATTCGCATACCGGATGCCTAATGATCAGCGTTTTCTTTTTCAATCCCTCACGGTACCCTTTCATGTATGAGTAATAGTTACTCCTCTGGATACGCTGATTCCATCCTATTAACCATCCTGATATTGCAGATACTGCAACAATCAGCAGTACCAGTACCACCCCGGCTATTCCAGTATGCAAGCCGAATACAATCATAAACATAAGTGCCATCAAGATTGCACCAGCAGCTACACCGACCAAAATTGCGGTACTTCTTTCTTTAGGGTTCTTCATTTTGCATTTACCTCCGTTTTCTCTTACTTCTTGTCCTTTTTATTCCCGATATATGCCAGTACAATCAGCGTCAGGCATATCACAGTCACGATATAACACTTTTCCATGTCCTGCCCTCCTATATGAAGCGGATTCCCATTGTATTTGCCATTTTTTCCAGCCCCTCAAAGGAAATATCCTCGTTGTTGACTGCGTTATTGAACACACTCACCATTCCACGAATTCCCCATTTGCTGTGGCTGATGCTCAGAAGGTAGTCAATCTCTTTCTGCATTCCCTTCTCTTCCAACACCGGGAAGAATTTGACAACGTCTTCTCTCTGGATATCCGATGTGCGGTACCTTCCATGGAGCTTCGTGCGGTTGAACTGCTGGGCGAAAATTGCTTCCTGCTTTCCGAGCATCTTATTGTAGACTTCCACATTTCCGATGAGTACGATTCCAATACCCGGCTTTCCGGTAAATATATCTTCATCTACCCACCCTCTGATTTCTTCCAGAGTGAGGAATTTAAGATTCTGTGCTTCATCGATAATGATAACCTTATCAGTCTCTCTGAGCTTCTCCTGAATGGATACCGATAAATCCTCGGTGCGCTGGTTTTCAGGGAGTTTTAATGTCTTTGCAATCATCTTTAAAAGGCTTCTTGTTGAGCCGGTACTCGGTGTTGCTTTCACATAAACTGTTGTTGAAGGATTGTCCTGCAGGAACTTGGCTGCTGCTTTCGTCTTTCCGATCCCGGCATCCCCATCAATAACTACAATTCCCTTCTCCAGCTGGCAGTACCGGATCAGCTTGTACGCTTCCTCGGAAATGGTTGTCGGTATGTACCCGGCTGAAGTCTTGGTTCTGAAAGGTTCCGCTTTCTGCGCATTCTGTGTTTTCTCTTCCTGAATCTGAAAGAACTCCTTCAGCTTATTTTCCACCGCTTCAATATCGCCCTTATCGTACATACTTCTGCGGTACTGGCTGAGTGCTGCCTGACTGATTCCAAGAATCGGGGCTGCCTTTGCCTGACTCAAATTTTCGTCCTTCAGGAACTTCTCTAATCTCTCCTGAAGCTTTGTGTTGTACTGTTTACTCATCATTTACCTCCTCGCCTTATGGCTGCATTTCTATTCATTACATCAAGGTCTGCACCGCCAACCACTTTCTTGAATACTGGTTCTTCGTCTGCCCTCTGAACCTCAAGCAGGGATGGATTCGGTTTGCCCTGATAGTTCGCTTTGTTTCGCTCGGCTTGCTTAAGCACAAGCTCCATTGCAGTAATCTTGTCCACATCTGCCAGAATAGCGTTTTCCTTGTATTCCCTTGCGATACGCTCCAGCCTTCTGGTCTTCGCCATCGCTGCCTTGACATCATCCTTGCTGGCATTGTAGGAAAGAACTGCGGTATTGTCTGCAGGTACTGACATAATGTAACGGTCTTCCAGATCGTAAATTCTGACCTCGCTTAAATTCTCCGGATCATAACGGAAGTAAACTTTCTTTCCGAGCATCAGATGTACAAAATCATCATTCCAGAAGTCGATGCGTCCACCTCCAATATCCAAGTGAACTCCTCGCCTTGTAACCTGCTGCGGTCTGGTGCTTCTCATCAGCATGAGGTTAAGCTCCTCAGCCGATGCCACACGTTTCCGTTTCAGATGCTCGTTGAAAACATCCATCTTGCATTTTCCCTTGTCGGCTTCCACAGCTCCGTTGTAGGCTTCCATGTTGAAATACCACTCCAGAACCGCTGTCACATACTCCTCGAATTCCTCATCCGTATAAATCTGGTCTTTCTTCAGTACGAATTTCAATCGTTCCGGCTTCTCCACCACACTTCCTCCGGTGTAGGTATTAAAAAGCCTTGAAAGGTCATTTTTAACATCCTCAAACCGTCTCTCGATGATTTTTGCCTTCGCATTCCGGACAATCGCATTTGTCATGTTAATGCCAAGTCTCTTGAATACTCCCGGTGGCTCAAATTTCTCCTCGCCATCCTTTGGTTTCTTCTTACGGTGTCCCAAGCCTCCGATATCGAAGGTCAGGAACTCTCGACCATTATCCACGTAGATGTTATCCGGTATGCCATATTTGAGGATTCCCTTCCGCAGTGCTATCAGTGTAGCCTCGGAGCAGGGATTGTATGTAATATGGAATCCGGTAAAAATACCGCTTCGTGCATCCAGAAATGCTGTCAAATAAGGTCTGTGGATGTTTCCATTCTTGTCCTTTACCATGACATCAAAGGTATGGTTATCAGCAATCCACCACTCATTGCTTTCGATATCCTCATAAAGTCTTCGGATAAACGGAGCGCAGCGGTCATTGTAGGCTTTATGTCCCTCACGTCCCAGCACCTTGACACCTTCCGGCACCTCGTTGTTGAGTCTGCGGTAAAAAGCGGAATAGCTTGGAATGTCGGTGTATAAATCCGGTCTTTTTTCCTGAGCCCACATTTTGGTGTAGTCCAGGCACTTCTGGATCGGATGCTGGCTCTCATCAAGGTAGAAATACAGAAACGCCTGCCATATCGTATCATCAATGCTGCTGGTTCCCTTTTTCCATTTGCCCCTCTTGTCAATGAGACCGTCTAAATCATTTTCTTTAACCGCTTTCCACTTCCGGTACAGGATATCAACAGAAATCTCTTTGTCCGGATATTCCAGTCCACATAAAGTAACAAATTTCTTATCAACATCTGCTTTGCAGGTAACTCCCGGCTTCATCCGGTATTGCTGCCACTGCTCCACAAGGCTGATCCAAAAATCAATCTCCTGCCTTTCGCTTTCCGAGAAATGGTCTACCGCCTTTTTATCCGGTACCGGCTCCGGAGTGCTTATCTCCTCCGACGGGTTCTCTAGATTCATCTGATACCATTTCTGCTGCAGCTCCTCATCCAGAGCCTCCAGCGGTACCAGATAGGTCTTTCTGTTTTTATCATTCAGGACTTCCTGTGCCTGAAGCTTACCTTCTTGAATTAACCTTTTAATGTATCTGCCACTGCATCCTTTGACCTCTGCCACCTGCTTTGCGGTTAGCATCTGTCCCATCTCATCACCACCTTATAGCCTGTCATCATCAGATGCAGGAGGCTATCCCTGCATGACGGAGCCGGTGCTCCGTTTCGACTGTTCGCTTTTCAATTTTTCCGGTATAATCTCCGTAGAAAGGAGGTGTTTGCCATGACCGATATTGAAGCATTGAAGGAATCCGTTTCAGAAAAACTCTATGCCCAAGAACCTCTTGCTCAGGCTATATTGTCATATCTGAACAATTCAGACCCTGCTGCCCATCAAGCAATACTAAATCGCTTTGATGAAATCGTATCTGCACGTATTGATTGCCTCATTCAAGAAGCCCTCGAAAACGAAGCATATACTGAAAAATGCAGGAAGTGATTTATCTTCGGAATATATGGAGTGGAGTTCCTGCCTCCGTGTACACCCTAATGAGCCAAGGTGTACACTCCGCAATTACTGTTTTCCCAAGATTGAGATGTACAAAATCATCATCCCAATACTCCACTCCATCAATTCTGATTCCTCTGCGAGTTACTCGCTGCCTTGAAAACACTGTTTCCATTTGAAAGAGCTTCACACGCTTCACTCTCATCAGCCAATCGCTCTCATCCTCGGTACACAAACCGTAATACTCATCCGTTCTGGTAAAGTGATATTCCACTCCATAAAAGTGTTTGATCGCCATCTGGTAAACTTCCCACTGTGCCTGACACCATGCCAGTGTTCTCAATACTTCCTTATCCTCTCTATTTCTGCTCAGTGCATCATCCCATGCGGTAATTGTGCTTTCCAGTTCCCCTCCGAACTCCGTTTTTAAAAACTGCTCTTTATTCATTTTCATACGCTCCTCCTTAAATGGCTTTTAAAAACTCTTTAAAATCATCCACATCTCCATCCAGTTCCTCAATAATAGGAATGATGTATTTGTTTCCGGACTGCTTTCCGTGTGTTGCTTCGCTAATTCTTGCGTGTGGGATGCCCATCTGCCTTGCCAGCTCGTTCTGGGAGATCTCTTTCTCCACCAACCGTATCTTTACCCACCGTCTGAATTCAGCGAGATTCCTTACTTTGTTATTTTTCAACTTCCACTCGCCCTCCTTTAGCGTTATTCGTTATATTCTTCTGTACCAGTGTTACAAAATAACCTATTCAGTTATCGAATTTCGTGATATAATCTATCTTGTATTATTGGTACAACCCTATTATAAATTTGGTATTCCGAATTGTCAATGGGTTTTCCGAATTTTATAGTGAATGGAGTACGTTTTTATGGAGATAAACGAGAGAATATTCTTTTTATTAGATAAACAAGGGAAAACTGCAAAAGAACTGGGAGATTTCATAAAAGTCAATCCAAGTAGCATAAGCGGCTGGAAGAACGAAGGCAGTTTTCCTTCTTCCAAATATATAATTGGGATTTCCGAATTTTTCAACGTATCTATCGAATATCTTTTTACCGGACATGAAGCAAATTCTTTGCTCGACAAGGATCAGCAGGAGCTAGTGGATACATATTGTCAATTAGATAGACGCGGACAACACCGCGTTCATACAATTATCTATGAGGAATTAGACCGTATTGCATCTTCCAATAACTCCAGAAAAAATATCGTATAAAAAGAGCCGGAAACATTTTTTACTTCTATCCAAAATAGTCGGAGGAAATATATGAGTATTGATTATTTTTTACTAAAGAGAAAATTAAAGAAAGAACATAGTTACTTATCTATCCAGCAAGAGCTTTCTTGCTACCGCAAAGCTGGTATCGAAGAATACACTTTTCTTAGCAATGGCTGTGATGTGTGCAACTCCCTCAACGGAAAATCCTTTCCCTTGAAAGATGCAAAGGTAGGAATAAATCTACCTCCGATGCATCCTGGTTGCAGATGCACAATCGTTGCAAAAAGTAAGATTGACTTGTTTAAAGAGCGTAACGGAGAAAATCCTTTGCAAAACAATCCTAAGTTTGAAGAATGGAAACAAAAATACCTAAATAATTCAAATTGACCATCATGCAATTGTGTGATATGTTGTAATTGCATTTACCACTATGCTTTAAGGCATAGAAAAAGAGCACTTTCAGACGTTCTGCCACGCTCCTGAAACTGCTCTTTTTTAGTTCCCATTACCGGTTCCCATTAACTGGCTCTTTTAATTGCTTTTAAATTTGCCTTTTTAAACGCACCTTTTAAAACCCTTTTGAAAGCCTAAACCCACGCAAAATCAATACTTTCAAGCACTTTTACAAACTACATTTAAAAGACTTTTAAATGTTTTAAAACCCACACTTTTCACAGCTATTTATCCCGGTATTTCTGCCTTTCAACCCCCACTTTTCCTTTTCAGGTTCCCATTTAGTTCCCATTAGATTTTTAAGGGTATTTCCTGACCTTTAAGCCTAAAAAAACCCCATTTCACGGGATTTCTCGCCATGTAAGGGGCTTTAAGGGGTTTTAAGGGTTCAGAAGTTCCCATTACCCTTGATTTATACGGAAACTCACA
>DLZQ01000050.1:9747-45140 GCA_003447295.1 Lachnospiraceae bacterium | reverse complement strand
AATAAATATCTTTCATGGATATAACGGAGGCAATACGATCCAGGAATCTGGTATAAGACATTCCCAATACTACACCCACTATTAATATTGTCTGAAGCATTATTTTTCTCCAATTTCCTTGTAGCGTTTCCTTAATCTTTTTCAACTGTCCCACACGAAAGTCTTTCCCATGAGCTAACATACATAACACAACTGCTGTCAATGCAGCAAACAACAGTCCTGTGTTTCCCGGGATCTGGAAGAACCTGCTTTCCGGCATGGTAATCCAACTCCATTGTTGCTCATATAAATCACTTTCCGTTTGATGTGCCATGAAAATCCAAAACTCTATTACTTTACCAAGCTCGGTCAACAAAAAATACCCTAAAATCACAGGCACACATTTAACAGCTTCCCTGATTTTCATCATAGAATTCTCCTTTTAATTTCGTAGACTTTTGTTGCTCTTTCGTTCTTTTTTATAATAACTTATTTTTTTATTGTTATCATAATTTGTCCACAAAAAGCAGAAATCTGACCACCAATTATTGCACGTCCAACAATATTTTAATGTTTACCTGCATATCAACCATGATTGACAATTTTCCTTGATATTTCTCCACGATTTGTTCAATAATCTTCATTCCCCAGCCATGCGCTAACGAATCCTGCTCTCTCTCAGATACAAAATGATTATTTTTAACCACTGGTTTTTCTTTATAGTCATTTTTCATTTCAATTACAAGAAACCCTGCTGTTACCGTAATATTCAATCTGATTTGTTCTTTTGCTGCTTCCAATGCATTGTTCAATAAATTGGCACATAATACACAAAATTCTCTATCCTCCAATTTTAACCCCGACGGAAGAATCGGTGTTTCGACCACCAAAAGAATATTACGCTGTTCTGCTTTCTCTTTTGCTTCATAAATTACGGTATCTACAATATCTATACCTGTATGTACCGGAATCATTTTACACTGCAGCGGTTGCTGCACGCTCTCTATATATGCTAAGGCTTCTCTCTGATCACCATTTTGCAGAAGTCTCTCCAGCGCTCGCAGATGATGTTTGATATCATGATACAGTTTCGCATTTTCTGTATAGAAATTCTGTGCTCTGACATACTGGCTCTCAATCAGCTCATATTGTGTATCTAATACAGAGATTTGCATCTTCAGTTGCGATTGGCGGAAGTAAAAACATACCATAAGAAGCAGACTCATCAGGCAGGACAGGAAAACATAATTCTGAATTGCATTTCCATAAATCATATCCATGAAAAAATCACACAGAAATGCTGTACTGAAGAAAGCAATGCCAAATGTTTTCAACAGATTCAACGCTGTAAAAGTTTTTCCTATTCCTTTATGTCTTATAGCCGATATCAATATACCATTTATTATCATCCATCCTGCCTGCGCACAAAATTCCGCATTTGTCCAGAAATGTTCCACCAGTCCCAGTAAAACGGTCCAGATAAAAACATAACTGACTACAAGGGATGCCACTTTTTCCACAGAGCCATTCCATAACAGGTATCCTAAAATAGTAAGAAGTAGCAGTAACGGAATCCACGACAAATACTTTTGCAGACCATACCATAGCATTCCCGATAAAAAAATTGTTACAATAAATTTTTTATCTGAATCTATGTATTTTCTCCGATCAAAAAGCATATCCATCCATATCAGAAGCCATGCCGAATTGTGTATGCTCCACAGAATTTTAATCATTTGTACTCCATTTTCCATTATCCGTACCTGCCTGCCAATATTCCATTATCTGATGTTTTAATTGCGCCAGCCGTCGTTCTCCGATGTACAATTGCTGCCCCGTAGATAAAACCATCTGGTTATCTTTGATCTGTTTCACATGATATAAATTACACAAATATCCCCGATCCACCCATACAAATTCATCTTCCGGTAATTTCTCCGATATCTTTCTTAAGGAACTTCTTACCTTACACCTGGTAGCATCTGTCTTTTCAATATATAAATACTTGCCTTCTCTCCAAATATATACAATTTTTCTAAATGGGATTTTTTCTATGCCCTGTTGATTTTCTGCAATATAAACCTCTGAGGTACGTGATACAATTTCCCTGAATGCTGCCTCCAGTGCCTGTGTGATCATGCTCTCCATTTGTTGCTTCGGAATAAAACGAAATGGTCGGAATTCAAATGATTTATACACATAACTCTCGTAAGCTGACACAAAGATGATCAGAATATCCGGTGCTGTTTCCTGAATTTTAGTTGCCAGTTCAAAGCCATTTAATTCCTGCATTTCGATATCCAAAAACAACAGATCAAACGCTTGACCATCCTCAATTTCATACCACAATGCCTTACTGCTCTGATATACATTACATTCATAAGGAATGCTTTTTGTCATGAAATAATCTTTTATATGTTTTTCTATGAACTCCGCATCTTCTACCGTATCATCACATATTGCAGCTTTCATTTTCCATGCTGTATACTTTCCCATCGTTTCCCCCCCTCCTTTATAGTATAATTATGCCATAACTATGTCCTTTTTCAAATTATTTTGTAACTATTCAGAACACCATTCAGAAAAGCCTCGCAGAGGCGGTTTTGCGAATGGTGTTCTGAATAGTTACATTATTTTTATTCATTAAAAGTATACATAAAAACGGTCTTTTGACTTATGCCAAAGACCGTTTCTTTTACAATTTTATTCTTCATTCATCTTAGCCAGCTTGGCTGCCTGGTCGGCTGCGATGCAGGCGTCGATGATCTCTTCGATATCTCCGTTCATGATCTTGTCTAACTTGTAAAGGGTCAGACCAATACGATGGTCGGTGACACGGCCCTGGGGGAAGTTGTAGGTACGGATCTTCTCAGAACGGTCTCCGGTACCGATCTGGCTGCGGCGCATCTCTGCTTCCGCATCGTGTCTCTGCTGCTGCTCGATGTCATACAGCTTGGATTTCAACAGTGCGAATGCCTTCGCCTTGTTCTGGATCTGAGACTTCTCTGTCTGGCTGTATACCACAATTCCGGAAGGATAGTGGGTCAGACGTACCGCAGAGTCGGTGGTGTTGACACACTGACCGCCGTTACCGGATGCTCTCATGACATCGATACGGATATCCTTATCCTCGATGACGATATCTATATCATCATCTACTTCAGGCATAACCGCCACACTGATGGTGGAGGTATGGATACGTCCGCCGCTCTCGGTCTCCGGCACACGCTGTACACGATGTACACCACTCTCATACTTCATCTTGGAATAAGCTCCCTGTCCGCTGATGGTGAACTGCACTTCCTTCATACCGCCGATACCGATCTCATCCACGTTGATCAGCTCTACCTTCCAACGCTGCTTCTCGGCATAATGCACATACATACGATAGATCTCCGCTGCGAACAGCGCAGCCTCATCACCGCCGGCGCCGGCACGGATCTCCACGATTACGTTCTTGTCATCGTTAGGATCCTTGGGCAGTAACAGGATCTTCAGCTCCTGCTCCAGCTCTTCTACGCGCTTCTTGCTGTCATTTAACGTCTCCTTGATCATCTCGCGCATTTCATCGTCTTTTTCCTCTTCCAGCATGGAAAGAGAATCTTCGATATCCTGCTTGCACTTTTTGTACTCTGTATATGCGTCCACGATGGGAGTCAGATCACTCTGTTCCTTCATCAGCTTGCGGAAACGTTCCTGGTTATTCGTGACCGTGGGCTCATGCAGTTCACCCATGATCTCTTCAAAACGAATTAATAAATCTTCTAACTTGTCAAACATAACTAATTCCTCTCACAATAAGTCCCTAGTACTACCCGGTCCAGACCGGCATAATCCTGCACCACCTGTACCTCGCGGTACCCACCGGTGCGCATCAGTTCCGACACAGCCTGTCCCTGGTCATATCCGATCTCAAAAAAGAGCATTCCGCTGTTCACCAGATGTTTTCCTGCTTCTTTAATGATACGGCGGTAAAAATGTAAACCATCCTCCGTACCGTCCAGTGCCATCCTGGGTTCATGATCCCTCACCTCCGGCATCAGCTTCTCTACTTCCGCACTGGCGATGTAAGGCGGATTCGACACGATGATCTCAAATTTTCCCTCCACCTTTTCAAACAGATCACTCTGTAAAAAATGCGCATGCTCCGCTTTTTCCGGGGTAAGCACCTTCAAGACATTCCTCTCTGCCACTTCCAGTGCCTCAGCTGACAGATCCACGCCCAGTCCTTCACAGTCATTGCTGTAATGCAGCAGGCTTAACAGAATACATCCGGAGCCCGTACACATATCCAGTATCCGCATCCTGTCATGGAGTTCCTTCAATACCTCCTCCACCAGGATCTCGGTATCCTGCCTCGGGATCAGCACATGCTCATTGACGCTAAAGGTCAGCCCCATAAAATCCTGCTCACCGGTCAGCTGCTGCAGAGGAATATGCTCCGCCCGCTGACGGATCCAGTTCAGATACTTTTCTTCCGCTTGTGACATCACCGGCTGTTCGCCGTGCGCCAGCAGGTCATTGCGGTCCGTTCCACACACAGCCTCCAGCAAAAGTCTGGCATCCAGTGTGGATTCTTCGATTCCTGCCTCATTCAGTATATGGCAGCCTTTTTCATAGCATTCACGATAGGTCATCGTTTCTAATCCTCAGGCTCCGCAGGTTTTTCATCCTGCATCCAGCTCTCATCCACTTCGTAGCCGAAGGTATCCTGCAAATATTTTCTCCAGTCGAATACTGCTTCTACGGAAGCAATGGCTACCTCTGCCATGCTCTCATCCGGCTCCTTAGTGGTCATACGCTGGATCCACATGCCGGGTGCCGACAGAATCTTAATAAATATATTATCCGTGCGTCCTGCCAAGCGGATGATCTCATAAGAAATTCCTGCCACAACAGGCATCAGCAGAATACGAAGGACCACCTTCTCCGCTACATTGTCCACCTGAATAAAGAAAAACAACACGATACTTACCAGCATAACAAAGAATATAAAACTGGTACCGCAGCGTTTATGCAGTCTGGAGCTGCGCATCACGTTGTGCACCGTCAGGGGTCTGCCCTTCTCGATACAGTTGATGCATTTGTGCTCAGCACCGTGGTACTGGTACAGTCTGCGGATATCCTTCATGGCACTGATGCCCCATACATACAATAAAAACAGAGCAATACGGATCACACCCTCAATGATCGCCATCAGGGAGCGATTACGGATAAAGCTCTCAAACAGCGATGAAATAAAATAAGGAAGTACAATGAAGATTCCCACTGCCAGTATGACCGAGATCACCGTCACGATACCGGACAGCAGTTTTTCTCCGTTACCGCCGCTCATTTTATCCATTGCCTTGTCAAACTTCGTCTCCTTACTGTCCTCCTCTTCATAAAAGGAAGCAGAATAATTTAACGCTCTGGTTCCCAGGATCAGAGAATCCAGGAAATTAAAAATACCGCGGATAAAGGGAAGCTCCTTGATCCTGCTTCCATGTGCCAGTCCCTGATAGGTCTCCACTTCCACATCGATCTCACCGTCCGGCTTGCGGACCGCTACCGCGTATTTTTCTTTATTTTTCATCATAACGCCTTCCAGCACCGCCTGTCCGCCGATACCGGAATAACGACTCTTTCTTCTAGCCATAAACATTGTCCTCGTAATGCAGTATAAAACAGAATCCTTTTTGTCGTATAGGAACACACTTTCTGTACGACAAGAAACGGTTGAGATAAGAATACCTCAACCGTTCGCTTGCAATCTTATTTAACACCGTATTTCTTATTGAACTTATCAATACGGCCATCGGTTCTTGCAGACTTCTGCTGGCCAGTGTAGAATGAATGACACTTGGAGCAAACTTCTACGTGAAGCTCGGGCTTGGTGGAGCCGGTTACAAATGTGTTACCACAGTTGCAGGTTACAGTTGCCTGGTAGTAAGCGGGATGGATTCCTTCTTTCATTTCTTTCACCTCTCTATAAAAATGTCGTGTATAAGTTCTTGTTCTCATCCTCACTGCTTATGGAACCACAAACAGCGGTATTATTGTACCATAAGAAAAGATACGGTGCAAGACTTATTTTAACATTTTTTGCGATAATCAGATAATTAAATGAAGTGATTCTTCTTCACCATGTTCACAAATTCCCCATTGTTGCGTGTATGAGCAAACATATCCAGGATCCGGTCGGTTGCCTCATCGGGCTTCAGTCCATTCAAGGCCTTACGCATGATATTGATGGCTTCCAGTTCTTCCGGAGTTAACAGCAGGTCTTCTCTTCTGGTGCCGGACTTTGCAAGGTCGATAGCCGGGAAAATGCGCTTCTCGGACAGTTTTCTGTCCAGAACCATTTCCATATTACCGGTTCCCTTGAATTCCTCATATACCACATCATCCATCTTACTTCCGGTCTCTACCAGTGCGGTCGCCAGAATCGTCAAACTTCCGCCCTCACGCATATTACGGGCTGCGCCGAAGAATCTCTTGGGCATATGGAGTGCTGCAGGATCCAGACCACCGGACAGAGTACGTCCACTGGGGGGAACCACCAGGTTATATGCTCTGGTCAGACGGGTGATACTGTCAAGCAGGATCACGACGTCCTTTTTATGTTCTACAAGACGCTTTGCACGCTCGATCACCATCTCGGATACTCTCTTGTGATGCTCGGGAAGCTCATCGAAAGTAGAGTAAATGACTTCTACATTATCTCCGTGGATTGCTTCCTTAATATCGGTAACTTCCTCAGGTCGTTCATCGATCAGCAGGATCAGCATATGCATCTTGGGATTGCCACTTAAAATGGACTTTGCCACCTCTTTTAACAGGGTGGTCTTACCTGCCTTGGGCGGGGATACGATCATACCACGCTGTCCCTTACCGACAGGACTCACCAGATCCATAACTCTCATGGCTACGCTGCAGCCGAGAGTCTCCATTTTGATCCGCTCATCGGGGAAGATCGGAGTCATATCTTCAAATGCCATTCTCTTGGCAGACTCTTCTACGGTATAGCCGTTAATGCTCTTAACAAACAGCAGCGCACTGAACTTCTCCTGCTGCGTCTTGATCCGCTTGTTACCCTTCAGAATATCGCCGGTCTTCAGTCCAAAACGACGGATCTGACTGGGTGCCACATAGACATCGTTCTCACCGGGCATGTAATTCTCGCAGCGGATAAATCCGTAACCGTCCGGCATTACCTCCAGGATACCGCTGGCTTCAATACCGCTGTCTAATTCCTTGGGATACTGGCTCTCGTCATAAGCCACATTGTTCGGGTTAAAGGACCGTTCCTTGGTATAAGCTTCACTTCTCGCTCCAACATTCTCTGCTGCACCGTTCTCCTGCGGCTTTTGTCTGTAAGGACGATCCTGTCTTACAGGACGCTCTGTTCTCTCCGGCTCTCCGCTTGTTGCTGCTGTCTGTCTGGCTGCCGCTACCTTCGCTTCTTCCTCTTTTTTCAGGCGCTCATCTTCTGCCAGCATGGCTTCTACCAGCTCCGCCTTTTTCATTGTGGAAGTACCCTTCAGACCACGCACTTTTGCCAGTTCCTTCAACTGCACTAATGCAAGTGATTCATATTTTTCCCTCATATGCTCCTCCTGTATTCATTATATACTCTGCAAACTGTTCACTTAGGGGAATACTCCTGATCTATCCTGATGTGTCAATGAAATAAAATAGATATTAAAACTACATCTGCGCTTATTATAATATATATTTTTTAAAATAGGAAGTCCCAAAATTATTTTTTTACAAATCCTTGCGCAGTACCGGATTCTATTATATCATAGTTCATAGCATAATACATCTGATGCCAAGGGCAAAAGCTCTAAGCCCACATGAGCTTGCTCATAAGTGGGGGAAAGACCTTATGACCCTGGCATCAAATAATCCAAGAAAGAGGTATTGTCATGACAACCAACGAAAAAGCGTTACTGATGCACGAAAAATGGAACGGTAAACTTGAAACCGTATCCAAGACTCCGGTAAAGACCCGTGAGGATCTGGCGATTGCATATACTCCCGGTGTTGCGGAGCCCTGCAAGGTAATTGCCCAGGATAAGGAAGCTGCTTATAAATACACCATGAAAGCCAATACCGTGGCCGTTGTCTCCGACGGAAGTGCCGTTTTGGGACTCGGTAACATCGGACCCTATGCAGCAATGCCCGTTATGGAAGGCAAGGCAGTCCTCTTCAAGGAATTCGGCAATGTGAACGCCGTTCCCATCTGCTTAGATACGCAGGATACTGAAGAGATCATCAAGGCAGTGACCTATCTGGCTCCCGGATTTGGCGGCATCAATCTGGAAGACATCAGCGCCCCCCGCTGCTTCGAAATTGAGGAACGTCTGAAGGAGATTTTGGACATTCCTGTATTCCATGATGACCAGCACGGTACCGCCATCGTCGTACTCGCCGGTGTCATTAATGCCCTGAAGGTAGTCGGTAAGAAAAAGGAAGACTGCCGCGTAGTGGTAAACGGTGCCGGAAGTGCCGGTGTGGCGATTACCAGGCTGCTTCTGACCTATGGTTTCCCCAATATCATCATGTGTGATAAAGTAGGTATCGTTTCTAAAGATACCGAGGGCTTGAACTGGATGCAGAAAAAAATGACCGAGGTCACCAACTTAAATAACGAAACCGGTTCTCTTGCCGATGCTCTGAAGGGTGCTGACATCTTCATCGGTGTCTCCGCTCCTAACATCGTCACTCCCGAAATGGTAGCTTCCATGAACCATGATTCTATCCTGTTCGCCATGGCAAATCCTGTTCCCGAGATCATGCCGGATGTGGCAAAGGCAGCCGGTGCCCGTGTCGTTGGAACCGGACGCAGTGATTTTCCCAATCAGGTAAACAACGTGGTAGCATTCCCCGGTATCTTCAAGGGTGCCCTGGAAGGACGCGCTACCCAGATCACTGAAGAGATGAAGTTAGCCGCTGCCGAAGCCATCGCCGGGCTGGTACCTGCAGACAAGCTCTCCGATGATAATATCATGCCGGAAGCCTTCGATCCCCAGGTAGCAGAAGTCGTAGCCAATGCCGTGAAGAGTCATATCCGCTAATGTATCCGGATAACATAAAAAGAGAATGGCACGGCAAGCCCTACTACTCTCTGGATTCCTATTGTAAAAATACATTTCACCATAAATGCTATAAAATAGCCCTGAATGCCCGGATGTCCTGTCCCAATCGGGACGGCACCCTTGGCACTCGGGGTTGTATCTTTTGTAGCAGAGGCGGCAGCGGCGATTTTGCTGTGGACATGGCAGGCAAGTCAATGCCAGAACAGCTCACGGAAGGTATGGCTAAGTTCGGCAGCAAAGCAACCGGGCAGGATCTGATTGCCTATTTTCAGGCATATACAAACACCTATGCCCCTCTCCCTTATCTGGAAGAGGTGTATCGTTCTGCCCTGGACCATCCGGATGTGTGTGGGATCTCCATTGCCACGAGACCGGACTGTCTGGGCATAGAAGTACTGGACCTGCTGGCGAAGCTGCGTGACGAATATCCGGACAAGTTTCTCTGGATCGAATTGGGGCTTCAGACCATCCACGAAGATACCGCCCGCTATATCCGCAGAGGTTATCCGCTGTCCTGTTTTGAACAGGCATGTGCAGATCTTAAGGCTTTGCAGATTCCATTTATCGTCCACACGATCCTGGGACTCCCGGGGGAAACGAACACTCAGGTGCTTCAGACAATGGATTATCTGAACCGGATCCAGCCTTTCGGCATCAAATTACAGCTCTTGCATGTGCTGAAAGATACCGATCTGGCAGATGATTACCTGGCAGGAAAGTTCGAGGCTCTGACCTTCGATGCCTATATCGATCTGGTCATCTCCTGTCTCGCCCATCTGTCCCCGGACATCGTGATCCACCGGGTCACCGGTGACGGACCGAAAAATCTGCTGATCGCTCCCACCTGGAGTATGGACAAGCGCGGTGTTCTCAACGAATTGCACCATCGCATGAAAAAACAGGACATCCGTCAGGGTGACCTGTTTCCAAAAGACAACTATTCATAACTATAAGAAAGGCTGTTACTCACATTATGTTACAAGATCCGCTTACTCTATATAAACTCATCGTTCTCTATATGCTGAACCGCGTTACCTTTCCCCTCACTACCGCACAGGTAAGCGATTTTATCCTTGGGAAAGAATACACAAATTTTCTGACCTTACAGCAGGTCATCAATGAGCTGACGGATGCCGGCATGATCGCCACCCAGTCGATCCGCAACCGGACACATCTGTCCATCACTGACGAAGGAAAAGAAACGCTGAATTTCTTCGAGAACCGCATCGGTGATACCATCAAGCAGGAGATCGATACCTATTTTCAGGAAAATGAATTCACACTGCGCAACGAAGTATCCGTCCTCGGAGATTACTACAAATCTACTTCCGGTGAGTACGAAGCTCACCTGGTGGCAAAAGACAGAGGCATCAGTCTGGTAGATATCACTCTGTCCGTCCCCGTGGAAGAGACTGCCGCTGCCATCTGCGATAACTGGCAGCGGAAAAACCAGGAAATATACAAATATCTGATTACGGAATTATTCTAATTCCGGGAATTATTCTGATTTTGCCGCTTCTTTTTTGATTCTCGCCATATGTTCACGGATCTTCACTTCATATCCGTTGCCCGAAGGCTGATAGAACTCCCTGCCGCTTAACTCATAAGGCAGATACTGTTGTTCCACATAGTCATTCGGGTAATCATGGGCATATTTATATCCTGTACCATGTCCCAATTTTGCTGCTCCTTTATAATGTGCATCCTGCAGATGTGTGGGAATCGGCAGATCTCCGCTGGCCTGCACTTCCTGCATCGCCCGGGATACCGCTTCATAGCTGCGATTGCTCTTGGGTGCCGTAGCAATGTAAGTGACTGCCTGTGCTAAAATGATCTGTGCCTCCGGCATACCGACCCGTTCCACCGCCAGGGAAGCGTTCACTGCCACTACCAGCGCCTGCGGATCCGCATTGCCCACATCCTCCGATGCACAGATCATGATACGTCTCGCGATAAAAGTCACGCTCTCTCCCGCATTTAACATTCTTGCCAGATAATATACTGCGGCATCCGGGTCAGAGCCACGCATGCTTTTGATAAAAGCAGAGATCGTGTCGTAATGGTTGTCACCGTTTTTATCATATTTTGCCGCTCTCTTCTGAATACACTGCTGTGCCACATCGAGCGTAATGTGGATCTTACCATCCGGGCCGGGCTCTGTGGTCATGATACCCAGTTCGATGGCATTGAGGGCATGTCTGGCATCTCCGCCGGAGATATCCGCCAGAAACTCCAATGCATCATCATCGATCGTACCGTTGTAAGCTCCCATACCGCGATCCGTATCGTAAACCGCCTTCTTCAGAAGCTCTTTAATAGCTTCCCTGGGAATCGGTTTTAGTTCAAAGATCACGGAACGGGAGATCAACGCTCCGTTCACCTCAAAATAAGGATTCTCCGTGGTAGCTCCGATGAGAATGATCGTACCGTCCTCCACATAAGGAAGCAGATAATCCTGCTGTCCTTTGTTAAAACGATGGATCTCATCGATAAACAGGATCGTGCGTTTCCCGTACATTCCCTGCAGTTCTTTGGCTTTCGCCACCACTTCCTCCATGTCCTTTTTGCCGGCTACGGTGGCATTGATCTGACAAAACTCGGCGCTGGTAGTATTGGCGATCACCTTGGCTAATGTCGTCTTGCCGGTGCCGGGCGGTCCATAGAATATAATGGAACTGATCT
Organism: Lachnospiraceae bacterium; assembly: GCA_003447295.1. Lineage (GTDB taxonomy): Bacteria > Bacillota > Clostridia > Lachnospirales > Lachnospiraceae > Acetatifactor > Acetatifactor hominis. Next base: position 33,396 of record DLZQ01000050.1, on the reverse strand, counting down.
TGTCCGCCTTGATAGCACGGTACAAAAGCTTATCCTTGCCGATGATATGCTCCTGCCCTACGACTTCATCCAAAGTCCTGGGACGCATTCTGGCAGCTAACGGTGCTTCTTTTTCCATATTGGTGCTTCGCATATATTCAAATAAATCCATACTGTTACATCCTCTGTTTCTATCATCCAAAAAGGCCGAAGCACATCCTTTGATATGCTCCAGCCAATTATAACAGACTTTATCATAACTTGCAATTTTGCATCCAGATCTTCACACGTCGTTTCAACGTATTCGCTTCCAGCGGTGCCAACAAAAGATCCGAAATTTCTCCCGTCTCCAAAGCACATTTCATTTGTTCCAGATTGCCCTCCTTACAGATAGCGATCATGGAAAACGTATGCTCTTCCTTCAGCTTACGAAGCTCCTGCCAACGCCTCTGTCCCTGGTCCTCTTCCTCCGATACATCCACGATCAATGCCGGAATATCTTCATCGGTCTTTTCTTCCATACAGGATCTGATCTCTTCCACCGAAGCCACTGTCTTCAGCTGTACATAATCCGGCAAGGCAAATTCCATCATGCTGGTAACATTACGGGAGCCGGACCATACAAGGGCCTGTATGACTTTCTCGGGAGCCTGCTGTTCCTCGCCGTAGACGCTGTATCTTCCTTTACCGGATTTTTTAGAGACGTACAGAGCCTGATCGACTTTTGCTGCCAGCTCATCATAGCACTGATCATCCGCTTCGGAAAAAGCTACTCCCACACTGATAGATATATTTTCCGGTATGGATAAGTTCTCCTTATATTTTACAAGACTAACCAGATTCTCTGCCTTGATCAGTGCGATCTCTCTCGACGGAATATCCGCCATCAATACGCAGAATTCATCTCCCCCGACACGACCCACATAATCGGTGCTGCGAAACTGGGAAGAAATCACCCCTGCGATCACGCTGATGACATGGTCACCCATGGTATGTCCATAGACGTCATTGACAGACTTGAAATTATCAATATCTATTAACATCAAAGCATGTGATCTGTTATCATTCTCTGTCAACGCCTTTGTGATCAGCTTTTCTACTGTCATCTTGTTGAACAGACTGGTCATTTCATCGATCTGAGATTTGGTCTCCCATGCCTTCTGTTCATCCCGGCTGCTCTGTAATCTGCGCTTTACCCCCAGCGCATTGTTGATACGGGAAAGTGCGATACGGGCATCCACCGGCTTAATGATAAATTCATCTGCTCCCAGGGCAAAAGCATCCGACTGGGAAGCTACGGACTCTGTATTGGTCAGAACAATGACAGGCGTATCCTTGAAGCCTTCCATACTCTGTCTGCGGCGCAGTACTTCGAAGCCGTCAATGCCCGGCATGACCAGATCCAGCAGAACCAGATCAATGGCATCACTTTCCTTCTCCATGATCTGAAGGCATTCTTCACCAGAAACAGCCTCTGCGAAGTTAAAATACTCCCCGAGAGACTGTCTGATCACTACTCTTTGAAATTTGGAATCATCAACGATCAATAATGTTTCTTTCTTTTGTAAACTACTCATGGCTGTCAGATCCTGCTTTCCGTATCATACCCATTTAAGATATCATACTCTTATAGTATATCCGACAGCCATGCGCCCGTCAATTTGAAATATTCACTTTTTACAGTCCTTTTTACAGTCCCAGCAGCTGTTTCTTCTTCGCTTCAAACTCCTCTGCCGTGATAACACCGGCATCCATCAATGCCTTATACTTGGGCAGTGCCACAGTAGGGTCCTCTGTCTGTACAGGTGCGGCCTGCGGTGCACTCTGAGTGCCCTGGCTCTGTACGGAGGCATGAGGATCTATTACCTGTTCCTGCGCCTGCGGATCGATCAGCTGCATCAGATTCTGTGCCAGTGCGTGCAGTTCCTCTGTCTTCTGCGTATAATCATCCAGATAATCAATGGTACTGGGATGATCGCTGTTGAATTTCGGCGCACCCGTCTCCTTATAGAAGTTCTTCCAGTAAGGATGCTCCAGGATGATCTCCACTGCAAATTTGTCTACCGGATTAGGTACATTGAAGTCCGGTTCTGTTACCCGGTCCCTGAAATCTCTGTCATTATCCCTGCCGTTCTGCTCTCTGTTGCGCTCCATCTCTGCCATGATCTCATACTCATGCCGCAGCATCTTGTATTCTTCAATCCTGGGCTTCAATTCTTTTAACCGTTCCCTGATATCACTCTTGTAGCTCCGGAAGTTCCCCTTTTCTCCTTCAAATAATACTTCGCCATCCTCTAAAATGCGGAAAGATCTGATATTTGCAGGTTCCATGGCAAATACCGCTTCGCCGTCTCCGAGACGCAGCAGTTGATGATCCAGATCCAACAATAACGCTCCCTTAAAAAAGCCGAAATTATAGCGATAAGTCTCTGTAAAGCTGTCGCGTAACGGCTTGTTCGCATCATGGAGGTTGATATATTCCCGGAAATCATCCACCGTCATGCCATCCTGTACACCATCAGGCAGATTGATTTTGCCTGCGCACTCCTTACACAGATTCTGTCCATCCACTGCCGATGCCAAAAGTCTCGGTGTCGGGCTTCCACAGATCGGGCATAATTTTTTGTTGTTTGTAAATAATCCCATAACTTTACCCTCCTTAAAATGTATATAGCTTACATGATCTCAATCATTTTTTTTCGATGAAACCCACAGATTCCCGCTGCCATACGATCCGGCATCTTATGAAACATCCCATTATAGCTTTCCACGGAATCGTTATAGATCAGTCCGCTGGTCTCCACCATATGTTCATAGCTTTTCGCTGCTTTCCAGTACTTCTGATAGGTCTCCTGTGTCTGCAAAAGCGGCATACCTTCCGAGATCTCTGCAATTTTATTCTGTACTTTTAATAATTCTCTCTGTCGTTCTGATATCCACTCCGGCTGTCGTACTTCTCCGCCATCCTGTGCATTCTCCAGAGAACATCTCATCTCCTGTAAGAGTTCTGCATCAATGACATCTTTCAAAAGCTCCGTCAAGCCTTCCAGTGCTTCCCGTTCGGCGGAAAACTGTACCAGTGTCTGATGTAAGGCATTGCGGATATTTTCTTCCTGCATCTCCAGTTTACGCCACACCGACAATACCCAGGCTCCAAAAAGGGAGGCAAGCAACATTACGATAATTACAATTTCTATCGTCATTTCTTTCCTCCCCTTTTCATTCTTTCTACTTTTCCAATATTTCCTGCTGTGTTTTACTGTACAAAATAAAGTCCGTCATAACCATTCATATCAGACATGGCGATCAGTGTCACGGTATCACCTACCTGAGACAAAAAGCCTGCGTAAGAAATCTCTGTTCCTCCGAAATCCAGGGTCATCTTAATAGCAGTGTTATCGTCGGAATACTCATATGTACCTTCTGCATTTCCGCCACCCTGTACCATGGTAACTGCACCGTCTTCACCGAATACCAGCCCTAAAGTACCGCCGTAAGTCTCCAGTGTTGCATTCAGATCCTCTTCCTCCATTTCAACACCGTCAATCATACCGCCTGCAAAAGTCCATTCCGTGCCGCTCAGATCCGGAATCTCCATAACCTCCACCTGTAACAGGGGGCCACCCTCTGCTTCTGTATCTGTCTCTGCAGCAGTCTCCGCCGGAGTTTCTGCCGCCTCTGTGGTCTGTACCTCTACTGTTACTTCTGCACTGGTGTTCTCCACAACCACTTCTTCCTCACCGCAGGCTGCTAATGACATTGCCAGTACCAGGCCCATAACGCATGTGATCACTTTTCTCTTCATAATATTTTTCTCCTTTCAGCAACAGTTTTCTGTTGTCTGAAAGAATTGTACCTTATTTTTCCATTGGAAAACCATTTTTGACATGAATCGACCCGAAAATGACATGAATCGACCGGAGAAGGTGTTCTCCGGTCGTGGCCGCTTAAAATCATCCAAGAATTGTCTGATTTTTTTGAAAGAAATAATCAAAGAATCTGTCTTTCAGTTCCGAATATTTTCCATGTGGGATCGGGATCTCAGTACCATTGCACATTGTGACGGCCTTACTGGAAATATTCTGCACATATGCCAGATTAACAAGATAAGACCTGTGGCAGCGGATAAAGCAATCATAATCCTTGAGCTGTTCGCACAGATCATCCAGTCTTCCGGCGCTGTCCAGGACAACTCCGTCCTGCCTGTGAAACAATAAGGTACGTCCCATCACTTCACAATACTGCAGCTTGTCCAGATCCATTCTGGTGATTCCTGACTTGCTGCGCAGGATCAGGCTCTTTTCCTCATTCCGGCGGCACTCCGAGAGCACCGAATCCATCAGACGATAGAAGCTTTCCTGCCAGATCGGCTTCAGCTGGTAAAAATAGGCACCTACCGAATAGGAGTCCACCGCATATTCCGCCGAGGATGTCAAATATATGATCTTCACCAAAGTATCATATTTCCTGATCTCCTTTGCGGTGCTGATCCCATTCTGTCCCGGCATCAGGACATCCAGGAAAATAATATCAAGCTCAGTTCCCCGCTCTACCTCTGCCAGCAGCTCCAGCGGACTGTGAAACGCCGCATAAGTTATATCCTGATTTCTTTCCACCCGATATCTGTCCATTAATATGCTTAATTCCTTAAGCACTGACAGATCATCATCACAAAAAGCTATTTTTATCATTCGTTTTCCTTTAAGTACGATGCGAACATTTCATCGCACCCATCCGACATATTTTTCCACTCTTGCTCTTCATATTATATGCGTACATTACGGTAGGATGCAAGGATAATTTATCAGTCAAACAGAAGCTCTTCCACCGTCACAAACTGAAATCCCTCTCCCTGCAAAGCATCTATCACTTCCAGCGCCGCAATAACAGAAGTATCATAATAGTCATGCATCAGGATGATATCCCCATCTCCTGCTTTCTCCACTACCCTGGCTGCAATGCATTCCGCATTGTGGGAGCACCAGTCTAAGGGGTCAATATTCCACAATACCGGAAACATGTTCAGTTCCTTCTCAAAACTTTTATCCCAACTGCCGTAGGGCGGCCGGACGAAACTGGTTTTCTCTCCGGTGATCTCTTCTAAGACCGCATTGGTCCTCACCAGTTCCTCCCGGAAAGCCTCCCGGTTACGGGAAGTCAACTGTATATGGCTGTAAGTATGGTTGCCGATCAGGTGCCCTTCTTCCTGTTCTCTTCGGATGATCTCCGGATAATTCTCCGCATTCTCCCCAGTCACGAAAAAAGTAGCTACCACATTCCGTTCTTTCAGTCCATCCAAAAGTTGCTCCGTGTACTTCGGATGCGGTCCGTCATCAAAAGTCAGGGCAATCTTCCAAGCAAGTTCTTCCTCACAGTTGACATCTCCTGCCAGTGTTTCCCGTAATTCCTGAATTTTTCCCTCCCGGGTATTCAATTGCCTATCCCCTGCATATTGCCTTGTTCCCACTACCAGACATAATATGCCCATGACCACATCAAAGATCAGAATACCCGCCAACACTTTTCTCATTGCCAAGTCATCCGCCTGTCAGCTTTCATCCCAAATATATGCATGAGAATACTCCGCAATTCCTACCGTAGCAATTCGTTCCGAAATCAAGTAAAGGAAGATCCGGCCCCTTCTGTTCCGGATCTTCCTTTAACTCCTTCTTATAAATACTTATCCTCAGATCTTAAATACGGAGATCTCGTTCTTGAGTCCTTCCATATTCTCATCCAGCACATTTGCGGTGTCACTCAGTTTCTCTACATGTGAGAGCAGTTTGTTAGCTACGTCATTGACGGTTTCTGCACTGCCTGCGGTCTCTTCGATAATATCTGAGATATTTTTCACTGCCGCTACCGCTGCACTACGCTCGCCATCAGCCTTCTCGGTACTTACCACGATATCCTTTAGTCCCTCGATCAGCTGACTCATACGAGCCTGCATCTCACGGAATACTGCGATTACTTCTTCCACAGCCTTGGTCTGAAGTTCTACCATCGCTTTCGCCTGGCTTGCACTCTCCACACTGTTCTGCGTCTGTGCAGTAATGTTCGCAACATTGTTGCCGATCTCTCCGGCTGCCTTGGCGGAATCATCTGCCAGCTTGCGGATCTCTTCCGCTACCACAGCGAAACCTCTTCCGGCCTCTCCGGCTCTGGCTGCCTCAATGGAAGCATTCAGGGACAACAGATTCGTCTGTTCCGTAATCTCTGTGATCGTACCTACAAAGCTGTTGATGATCTCAGATTCCTTGCGGAGGGATTCAATGCTCTCGCTTACCTTCACAGTCATCTGTGTTGTCTCGCCGGCACGTTCACCCAGTACCTGTACGATCTCCATTCCCTTGTTGATCATGCCTTCGGTCTCATCTACCAGTTTCTCAACACGCTCTACCACATGACTGACTTCCTGGATCTCATTGGAGAGAATATCCGTCTTCTCCACACATTCCTGTGCATGTCTGGACTGTTCCTCCATACCTTCATTGATCTCTCCGATGGCACGGGTAATATCCTGGGAATACTCATGGATCAGTTCGGAAGCCTGTCCCACATTCTGCGCAGAAACTTCTAATTCTCCGGTGGCATTGCTTACCTGATTTACCAGCTTCTTAGTATTCGCGATCATGTTCGTCGCGGATCCTGCCAGATCCTGGAACTCATCATGACCCTTAGCTGATACCGTCACGGTCAGATCACCCTGTGCCACATCACCAAACTTTCTGGAGATACGTTTCATGTTATTCTCGATACCGACTGTAATAAAAATACCCACGATCACTACGATCACACAGGCCAGGATCACCAGGCTAATCGTCATATTACGGATCTCCATAGCCTGGCTGGTCACCACACGCATAGGTACCAGTGCACAGGTGGTAAAGCCCACTTCCGCACTGCTGCTATAGATAAAGAGGTATTTTTCTCCACGGAAATCCACTTCCGCGGTACCGGAATCCGATACTGCCTGATCCATTACTTCATTATAAAACTCATGATCGACGAATACAGTCTCATCCTCAGCCAGAGTGCTCTCTTCACCATCTTCCAGCTGCTCCACTACCAGTTCTCTTCCACCCGGAGTGATAAATCCGATGACACTGTCATCACCGATATCAATTTTCTTCAAAAAGTTTGTAATAGCCAAAGGCTTCATATCAATAACAACGCAGGCGTTATTAGACTGGCTCATCATCTGGAATGACAATATGTAGTCCCGATATGTCTCTTTTACCTTGTCATCCAGCACCGGATGACTGTCGATCCACTGCGGGATGCTTCTTCTGCCGGCACCGGAAGCTACCGACTCCTTATATTCATCCAGGAATCCATCCACACCGGAAGAAAGCTTAGTAGACAAAAGTCCCACACCTTCCTTGGGAATAATGTGCATATGACTGATGAACGGATTCGACGTCTGCACCGATAATAGATTCGACTTCGTAGCTGTCAGGAAGTTCAGCTTGTCTACCGGATTGTCCTCGAACATTCCCAGGAAATACTTCCGCAGATCATCGTCATACGCATACTTTAAGCCCTCGGAACGGATAAAATCACAGGTCATATCCAAGTATTCTGTCGCCATGCGCACAGTCTGTAACGTGGAATCCGTATATTTCTCACTTAAGCCTTCCGCAGACTTCTGATATGCCGAAATGCCGATAATGATCATGAACACGATCGGCACCAGGAAACATACTACGATCTTATTGCGTATACTGAACAGTTTGGAGCTTTTCCCACTCCTGCCGGATGTCTTCTTCGGTGTCTTTGTCTTTACAGCCTTCTCCTTCGGTACTTTTGTCACCTTTTTCTCAGGTTTTGGCTTCTTTTTGGAAGCTTTCTCTTTTTTTCCCGCAAAAAGAGATTTTTTTGGTTTCTCAACATTCGTACTCATACAATATCCTCCGGTACATGTAATCATATTAAGAAGTATACCATAATTATTGCTATAATGAAACAACATTTTATGCGTTTTGTTATATTTTTTTGCGCAATTTTAACAAAAATCCATCTTTTTTAAGAATGTTTCTGTGAATTTTTCCTGCTCTGCCAGATTCAATATCTGAATCTGTAATTCCTGCCGCCGGTGCAGATCATCCCATGATCGCAGCTGTCCGGTCAGTATCCTGTTTCCCACCAGTGCAGCGCCACTAAGTGCCGTGTTGCCGCCGGTTACGGTACGATCTGTCAGTTCCTTCGGAAGCAGTCCGATGGCGGCAGCTGCCTTCGGGTCCAGATAATAGCCAAAACCTCCTGCCAGCACGACCCTGGAAATATCCGAAAGTCTGATTCCATAGCTTTCCGTCAGGATCTCTATGCCTGCGGCAATGGCTCCCTTCGCCAGCTGTACCGCACGCACGGCTTCTTTCGTCACAAGTACATCTCCGATACGGATTCCCCTCGTGAAATAAGGTTCCTTTAACAATCCCTGCCGATCCATCAGTCCTTCTTCCAGAAGCTTTTGTAACAATTTCACCATATCTGCGCCCCAGATACCACGGTTCGCCCCGCCCTCGAAGGCAGGTCCTGCCGCCGTGGCACAGGCATACAGCTTCTGTCTGTTACCCAGCGCCATCTCACCGTTGGTACCCAGATCGATGAGCAGCATAGGTTCCTCCTGCTCCAGCATTTGACAGGCCAGTATTCCCGCTGTGATGTCCCCGCCGACAAAGGCAGACAATCCGGGAATAATATGACAGGGAACGCCTGCGATCTGTGTGTCTGTGGCTCCGCAATGACTTACCCGAAAAGGTGCCCTGCCCAGCTCTGCCGGATCCCAGCCCATCAGCAGATAGGTCATGGTGGTATTCGCCGCAATGACCATCTGTATAGACTCCTTCTCCTGCAGCTTTTTGGAAAACCGCTGCACTCCTTTTTTAATGAGATCCAGGACTTTTTTCTGCATATCCGCAGCCTTCCCCGGATCCCTTGCCGCCTCTATCCGGGAGAGTACATCGGCACCGTAGCTGACCTGGGGATTCACGCTCGGACAACTGTCCACTATTTTACCGTCTGCATCATAGAGCTGCATAGCAATGGTAGTCGTTCCGATATCCACTGTCATCAGCCGGATACCTTCCGTATTCTGCAAAGATAACGGAGGAAACTCCAGTTTTTCCGTCACCACCTGCATCCCCCGGATCACTCCGGGACATCTGCCGCAGCCGGTGCAGACCAGACATCTGGTTCCCTTTTTCCCTGTAAGACTACTGGTTGTATTATACAAACTGATTCCTCTCTTCATTGTAATGATAATCGATGGATGCCAGCTTATCCCTGATCTCCTGTTCATTCACATCCAGATCATCGCAGAGCTGCTCCAGGTTTCCGTAGTAGTCACGGAGTTTCAGATTGATAAAGCTTAATAACATGACAGGATCCTGTGGTATCATAAATAAAACCTCACTTTAAAAATTTTATTACCATGATGTCGGGGTCAAAAGCCCCCGACTTTGATGCCTACGGATTGTTCCGTGCTACGCACTCCCACAATCCTACCCAATATTCGCATATCGTGGGATTATCATCCCACTTTTATGCTCATATCGGGGCGGGTCCTAAGGTCTTTCACCCACTTATGAGCAAGCTCATGCGGGCTTAGACCTTTTGACCCTGGCATCATTACTATTATCTTAAACGAAAAAAGCGAAAATGACAAGTCTGCCACTTTCGCTTTTCGTATTACTGCTTATTTATTTTTAGAGCCTTTCTCACATTTTGCGGAAAGCTTGTCGTCCTCTACGGTAATGACGATCGTATCGCCCTCCTCCACCTGATCTGCCAGGATCATCTTGGCAGCCAGGGTCTCCACATACTTCTGAATATAACGTTTCAGAGGTCGTGCACCATAGACCGGGTCATACGCGTTATCCACGATGTACTGCATAGCCTCGTCCGACAGACGGATCGTCAGCTGCTTATCCTCCAGACGCTTGTTCAGATCGGCAATGATCAGATGAATGATACCGCCGATATTATCTTTGGTCAGAGGCTTGAACAGGATCGTCTCATCCAGACGGTTCAGAAATTCCGGACGGAAATGTGCACGCAGGTCGTTCATGACTGCTGCCTCTGCCTCCGGCTTGATGGTACCGTCTTCGTTGATGCCATCCAGCAGATAGCTTGCGCCGATATTGGATGTCATGATCAGGATCGTATTCTTGAAATCTACGGTACGCCCCTGAGAATCGGTGATACGCCCGTCATCCAGTACCTGTAACAGTACATTGAATACATCAGGATGGGCCTTTTCGATCTCATCAAACAATACCACGCTGTAAGGTTTTCTCCGGACAGCTTCGGTCAGCTGACCACCCTCTTCGTATCCTACATATCCGGGAGGCGCACCGATCAGACGGGAGACAGAATATTTCTCCATGTATTCACTCATATCGATACGAACCATGTTGTTCTCGTCGTCAAACAGTGCTGCTGCCAGGCTCTTCGCCAGCTCCGTCTTACCCACACCGGTAGGTCCTAAGAACAGGAAGGAACCGATGGGCTTGCTGGGATCCTTGATGCCGGCTTTGGAACGGATGATAGCTTCGGTAACCTTAGTCACGCCTTCGTCCTGTCCAACTACACGTTTGTGCAGTTCTTCGTCAAGGTGAAGGGTCTTGTTACGCTCACTCTCGGTCAGTTTTGCTACCGGTATGCCGGTCCAGCGGGAAATAATCCTTGCGATCTCTTCCTCAGACACCTTTTCATGTACCAGCGACATATCCGATTCGCCGACCTTATTTTCCTCCTGCTCCAGCTGTTTCTCCAGTGCAGGAAGTTCGCTGTATTTTAATCTGCCCGCTTTCTCATAGTCTCCTTCCCGCTCTGCAATCTGGATCTCATTGTTGATACGGTCTCTGTCCTCACGCAGCTTGGAAAGCTTATCTACGGATGCCTTCTCGTTATCCCACTGTGCTTTTCTCGTATTGAACTGATCCTTTAACTCTGCCAGTTCCTTCTGCAGATCAGCCAAACGTTCCTTACTGATCCGGTCATCCTCTTTTTTCAGAGCAGTCTCCTCGATCTCCAGCTGTGTCACCTTACGTTGCAGTTCATCCAGCTCCGTAGGCATACTGTCCATCTCGGTCTTGATCAGAGCGCAGGCTTCATCCACCAGGTCGATTGCCTTATCCGGCAGGAATCTGTCGGTGATATAACGGTTGGAAAGTACGGCTGCACTTACCAGCGCATTATCCATGATTTTAACGCCATGATATACTTCATAACGATCCTTCAGTCCACGCAGGATAGAAATCGTGTCCTCCACAGTAGGTTCTTCTACCATAACCGGCTGGAAACGACGTTCCAGAGCGGCATCTTTTTCAATATACTGTCTGTATTCATCCAGGGTGGTAGCACCGATACAGTGCAGCTCACCACGAGCCAGCATAGGTTTTAACATATTGCCTGCATCCAGAGCGCCATCTGTCTTACCGGCACCGACGATGGTGTGCAACTCATCAATGAACAGAATGATCTGTCCGTCGCTGTTCTTCACATCATCCAGTACGGCTTTCAGACGTTCCTCGAATTCGCCTCTGTATTTTGCACCGGCTACCAGTGCACCCATATCCAGTGCGAAAATCTTCTTATCCTTCAGTCCCTGCGGTACATCACCTTTTACAATACGCTGTGCCAGTCCTTCCACCACGGCGGTCTTACCGACACCGGGTTCACCGATAAGTACAGGGTTGTTCTTCGTTTTACGGGACAGGATACGTACCACATTACGGATCTCACTGTCTCGTCCGATGACAGGATCCAGCTTCTGGTTTCTCGCTTTCTCCACCAGATCCTGACCGTATTTTTCCAAAGTATCATAAGTAGCTTCCGGATTGTCACTGGTAACTCTCTGGTTGCCTCTTACGGTAGACAGTGCCTGTAAAAAACGCTCTCTTGTGATGCCGTATTCCTTCCAGATCTCGGCAATCTCCTTGTTGGGATTCCTGATCATGGCAAGGAACAGATGCTCAACGGAGACATATTCATCTCCCATCTGCTTTGCCTCATCTGATGCGCTGACCAGTACCTTGTTCAGATACTGACCGACATAAGGCTGACCGCCCTGCACCTTTACTCTTTTCTCCAGAGCCTGTTTTGCACGGTTTACAAAGTGATCCTTCTGGATTTCCATCTTCTCCACAAGCTTTAAGATCAGACTGTCATCCAGGGTCAGCAGACTGTACAGCAGATGCTCCTGCTCGATCTCCTGGTTGCCATATTCCATGGCGAGCTTTTCACAGCCGTTGACGGCTTCTATGGATTTCTGTGTAAATTTATCAATATTCATAATCGTTCGCCTCCTCACATAAGGTTATACAATTTGCAACTGTTCAGAACCATTAAACATTGCCTAAGCTTTGTTGAATGCCAGCATTCATAAAAAGCTTTGACAATATTTATTTTGCACAGAACAGACTCACATGCTTCCTGTTTCATCTGTTCTATTGTTACTATAACACTTATTCTGAGAAAATCAATTAAGAAATTATAAACTTTATATAGAATCTTTGGAAAATTATTTTTTCTTTTGCATGGGTCTATACAGGAAAAAATGGCACTCAGATACTTTTTCTGTCATAAAATCATACAAAATGTTTCCCTTTGGGTCTATAGAGAAAAATTTACTTTCCAGATACTCATTTTCCATGTTTTAAGTACCCAGACGACATTTTTTTCTGCATAGACCCATATACCGCAAAAATTCATGAAATACAGTAGTGAAAAGTACCTGTGGATCACTTCTTCCTCTATAGACCCAAAACGGCGCTGCCCAGTGTCATGTCTGTAAACATAACATCTGGTCAGCGCCATTTCTCCTTTTACGTTGGCAAAAGCTGACGGTAAAACCTTATTTTGTGGTAATTCCCTTCACCTCATATCCTGCGTCCACCACAGCCTTGGTCAGTACCTCATCTGCCACATCGGATGCCAGTTCCACGGTAGCGTTTTTCTGCTCCAGGCTCATGGTTACAGCTTTCACGCCTTCTACTGCCTCCAGTGCCTTCTGTACGGTTCCGGTGCAGTGATTGCACATCATTCCTTCGATGCTGATTACTTTTGTCATTGTGTTTGTCCTCTCTTTCTCCTGCTTTACATCTTGTCTGTTATTTTGCTCTGCGGGGATTCTCAGTATGCACTGTTCTTCCTCCGCAGCTGCATGCGTTATCTCTGTTTCCTTATGGAATGCTTCCGGTGTTCTCTTTTTCAGTGGGGTGAATCCGCTCTTAAAGCCTCTCAGCCGCAGGGCATTTCCCACGACGAAGATACTGCTTAAGCTCATGGCTGCCGCGCCGAACATGGGATTCAGCCGGATCTGGAATGCCGGATACAACACACCGGCCGCCAGAGGGATGCCGATGCAGTTGTAGAAAAATGCCCAGAACAGGTTTTCCTTAATATTACGGATCACGGAACGGCTCAGCTTCATGGCGGTCACCGCATCCCGCAGATCGTTTTTCATCAGGATAATGTCAGCACTCTCCATGGCGACATCGGTACCTGCGCCGATAGCCATACCCACATCTGCTGCCGCCAATGCGGGAGCATCGTTGATACCGTCGCCGATCATGGCTACCTTGTGTCCCTGTGCTTTCAATTCACTGACCTTTTTCTCCTTATCCTGCGGCAGTACCTCTGCCACGACTTCGGAGATGCCAAGCTTCTGCCGTACGGCTTCCGCGGTGCGGCGGTTGTCTCCGGTCAGCATGATGACTCTGACACCCATTTTCTCCCATGCGTTGATTGCTTCATAGGAGGTGGCTTTGACAGTATCTGATACACCGATGATCCCTAAGAATCTTCCTTCCTGCGCCACCAGAAGCGGTGTCATGCCTTCGTCTGCCATCCGGTTCAGACCTTCTGCGGCTCCCTGCGGCAGTATGATATTCTTCTCTTGTAAAAATGCAAGATTGCCTACATAAAACTTCGTACCTGCCGGAATTATTACGTTGTCGGTATGCGATAGTGCGTTTTCCGCCATCAGGTTCTGTTTTGCGGTCTTGCCGGAGACATCTGTGGTGTCGTTTTGTTTTCCGGCATAAAACACCGCCGTAGGACCGTCATTTTTTGTTACTTCCACTGCCCGGAAATCCGCTGCCAGCGCACCTTCCACACCACGTCCGAAGGTTGCCTTGAAATCCACGATCTCCGGAATTGTCAGCTGAAAGCTTTCCGCATATTCCACTACCGCCTCCGCCAGGGGATGCTCACTCTTTTTCTCCAGTGCCGCCGCGATCTGCATCATGGCATCCGCAGGAAAATCACTCTGATAACCGCCTACTTCTTCTACCTTTAGCTTGCCGCTTGTGATGGTTCCGGTCTTGTCCAGTACCACGGTGTCGATCTCCTTAGCCTGCTGTAAGGCTTCCCCGGTCTTGATCAGGATGCCGTTACCTGCTCCTACGCCGGTACCCACCATGATAGCCACCGGAGTTGCCAGTCCCAGCGCACAGGGACAGGAAATCACCAGTACGGCAATGGCTGTGGAAATAGCGAATTCCGCGGTGGCGCCGTTTAGCAGCCATACGATCAGAGTGATCAGGGAAATGGTCATGACCGTAGGCACGAAGACCCCTGCCACCTTATCTGCCAGCTGTGCAATCGGAGCCTTGCTGGCGCTGGCTTCCTCCACTAAGCGGATGATCTGTGCCAGCGTCGTATCATCGCCGACACGGTCCGCACGGCATTTTAAGAAACCTGCTTTGTTCACGGTAGCAGAAACCACATGGTCGCCCGCCTGTTTCTCCACAGGGACACTCTCACCGGTGATGGCTGCTTCGTCCACACTGGAGTTACCCTCCAGCACGATGCCGTCCACCGGTACCAGACTTCCGGGCTTTACCAGGAAAATGTCGCCCTTTTGCAGGCTCTCCGTAGGCACTTCCTTCTCCTGTCCGTCCCCGGTTACGAGGATTGCCACCTTGGGAGCCAGATTCATCAGTTTGGTAATAGCCTCACTGGTCTTGCCCTTGGAACGGCTCTCCAGATATTTTCCGACCGTGATCAGGGTCAGGATCGTACCGGAGGATTCAAAATACAGATCGTGGGAATAATGTTCTACTACTGCCATGTCACCGTAACCTAAGCCATAGCTGATCCGGTACATGGCGAAAATGCCGTACACCAGTGCTGCGCCGGATCCTAAGGCGATCAGGCTGTCCATGTTTGGGCTACGGTGCGCCAGGGTTTTAAATCCTACGGAGAAAAACTTCCGGTTCACATACAGAATCGGCAACAACAGTAAAAACTGTGTCATTGCAAAATTCATAGCGTTGGCATTGCCGTGCATAGTATTCACGATAAATGCAGGAACCGGAATTCCAAACCATTCTTTAAGCATGTGGTGCATGGACACATACATTAACGGGATCAGGAAGCCGATGGAGATTCCAAGCCGCCACTTCATGGCTCTTGCGTCTGCATCCAGCTTCTGCTGCAATTCCTGCTTGCCGTCGACTGCGGACCTTCCTATACTTCCAGCATTTCCGGAAGTGCTCTGTCCGCCTGCACCTGCCACACTGCCTTCGGTCATCACCGAAGCGCCATAGCCTGCTTTCACCACAGCATCGATGATTTCCGCCGAAGTGATCTTCGTCTCGTCATAGGTCACATCCATGGTCTCGGTTAACAGATTTACGGATGCTTTTTCCACATTTTCCAGTTTATTGACTGCCTTTTCCACATGCGAAGAGCATGCAGAGCAGGACATTCCCGTAACATGATATCTTTCCTTCATAAAAATAACCTTGCCTTTCCATAAACTGCAAAGTTTCTGTTATTTTCAGTGCCTTACAGCACAAATTTACAGTTTTATCCGCAGTCATGCCTCTCTTATTTCAATTTTTTTACCAGATCCACTGCTTCATCTACGATAGCAGTATTCCCTTTCCGGATCTCTTCCACCACGCAGGTCTCCATATGTTCCTTCAGGATCGCATAGCCAAAAGCCTGCAGGGCGCTCTCCACCGCAGCTACCTGCGTCAGGATATCTCCGCAGTAGCGGTTTTCTTCCAGCATCCGGCTGATACCGTTCAGTTGCCCGGTCATGCGGCTTAAACGGTTCTGTAATTGTTTTCTTTCTTTTTCAGAGCGAGGTGTTGCTTTCTGATGACAATGGCAACATTCCATGCCCTTCTCTTCTAATTTTTCTTCTATTTTTTCTGCCATACTTTCTCCCATTCTGAAGCCGGTTCCTGCTATTTTTTTCTAACTGCCCACATATTCTTTATTGTCCTCCGATCACATAACAGCGTTCAATATATGTAGAAGGACTAATTGTTGCAGCTATACAAAATACCCCACCGGGGTATCTTGTCTTTTTCTACAAGATATACCCCCATGGGGTATTTGTCAAGAAGTATTTTCTAATTCCTGCCATTTCACTTCTGGCCAAAACGGATCCTTACGATCTGCATCTTCATGATTCTGTCACCGGTCTTGGCAAGGAAACGGAATAATCCGCTGACGGAAGGGTCGCGAAGATCATTGTAGCCCAGCATATATCCACGGCTTGTAACCTGTAATCTGCTGTCCCACAGGGAAATCTCACTTTTCGCATCCGAAACCGCAAAATACGCTCCCACATCCTGAATTTTAGCGCTCCTTAGCCATGTCTTTGCTATCATCTTAACCGCTGTCCGGTTCGCTGCGTCAAATACCAGCACACCACCGGGAAAACTGTCAGCCATTGCCTGTACCAGCGTCCTGACTTGCTCCGTCAGAAAATAATAGAATACTCCGGAGGCAAAGAATATCGCCCCTCCGGACGCGTCAATTTTGGTAAACCATTCCGTATCATTCAAATTGCAGGGAATATTTTCCTCACGGTCTCCGGCAGGCAGTAATTGATTGCGTACGGCGATAACATCCGGAAAATCCAGATTGTAAATTTTACAGTTGCCATTGTCACAAGCTCTGCCGGTACTATCAAGTCCACAGCCCAAATTGACCACCGCCGCATCGGGATGGTCTGCCAGATAATTTTGTACCTCCCACGCAAGGTCATTCTGCCGCATAGCAACCTCCAGCGAACCGAAACGTTGCATCAGGCCGTGGGATTTTTTCTCCACCTGTGAAAAGTCATAGTCGATCTGGTCGATCAGGTGTACCGCCATCTCGTCCCGATATAGGTTCGGATACAACTCCGAGCATAGCTTCCGGGAATAAAGCGGGATGATCAGTGTCTCCTGTACGGTGTTCTTCTCAATCTTGTATTTCATTGACATCTCTCACTTTCTTGCATTTTTGCCATTTCTTTTTTTGTTAGTTTTATCTAACCGCTGTATAGAGTTATGCGGTTAGTCCGTGCTAACTTACATGTCTTAGAAAAGCCGCATTACTGCGGCCTTTCAGCTGACTGTTTTTGGTTTTCGTTCCCATTATACTGAACTTCTTTCCGTTTTGCAAGGTAGATTTCCACCAATAGATAGATATTTCTTGTCTTCTTCCCAGTTGTAGTAAAACTGGATCAGTCCGATGCGGCTCCTGGTACCGGTCTTCTCATTTAATGCGGCGATATGCCGATACAACATCGCGCGGGAGACAAATAGGCTGTCGGCGATCTCCTGCATGCCGTCATCAGACAGCAGCAAAAGCTGCAGCACTTCCTGCTCTCGTTCCGTCAGATTAAAATATTTTGCAAATCTCTCCAGCCGACTCTGACCGGCGGACATTTCGCGGCTTTCCATTGCTTCGGGAGCCTTTACAATCTGCGTACAACTATAATACCACAGCAGCGCCACACTGATCAGTACAAACAATACCAGTGCCAGTACTGCCGTCAGGATATGATTTTCTCCATTCAGCAGGCTTACGGAAGCTACTCCTATGATCACAGCGCCCAGATTGTTCGCCGCTCTTCCCATACCTGCCCATAGCCTGCCATCCTGCATGCGATAGGACAGCTGGATAAATCCGTTCGTGAAAAACACCACGAAAAATCCCGCAGACACATAGAAGATCAACAGTCCCGGCAGAAACGATCCTCCGCTTTCGATGATCAGCACACAGATGGTCGACAGGATCGTCACCGCATACATGATCAGTCCACGATATCTTCCGTTATTCAGATCAAACAGTACTCCTGCCAGCAATCCGCTGAGCGCTAAGAACAGTCTCGGCCACTGACCGATATCCATGGTACCCGCCGCATGCGCCAGGGTCACAGCATTGTCCAGCGTTGCGAAGATACAAGTCATCAGAACAACCGTCACCAGTAATGCCACACCTGCCAAGCGGGGATTCTTCCATGAAATCCGTTCCGCAGCAACACCCTCCTGCGCGTTTTTCACCGACACCGTTTCTCCGTCCTCTGCCTTCTGTCTCCTGTGATATCCAGGCAGTGCACTCTGTTCCATTCCGACAGTCAGTACCCACAGCACCACAAAGCTTACCGCCAGGAAGATACCTTCCACTGTCTCTCCCCACAACAGATTGTGGTTCAGAAACTGAAGGAGCACCCCCACGGCATAAGCCACACTCACGGTCTTCGCCGGATGCCTGCTTCCCCTAAGCAGCTGTGCTGCCAGGTAATGTATCCTGCTGCCCAGATATCCCAGTATCAGGAACAGAAAACATCCGCTGCCCAATAGTACCCGGTACCCATCCCCGGCAAACAGCAGTATATATCCTGCGATCACCGGCACCGACAAGAAGAATCCCGCTGCCTTGAATGCAGTGGGATTCCCGGATTTACTTTTCCATTTTTCTATCAGAGAATATGCCAGAAAACCCAGTGCACTGACTCCCAGAATATAGCTCTGCGCCAGCACTACTCCTGTGGGATCCGTATATAACGCCACCCGGTTATCAAACAGATACTCTGTTCCTAAAAATACAAAATAGAAAACTGCTAATGAAAGCATGGTCTCTCCTTATACAGACTGGAAACCGCCTTCCAGATCCTCAATGATATCATCAATATTCTCCGTACCGATAGACAGACGAATCGTATTGCTGTAGATTCCCTGCTCATTCAGCTCTTCCTCAGACAGCTGTGCATGGGTGGTGGAAGCCGGATGGATGACCAGAGACTTCACATCTGCCACGTTTGCCAGAAGCGAGAACAGCTCCAGATTATCACAGAACTTCTTGGCTGTCTCCTTGCCGCCCTTGATCTCGAAGGTGAAGATGGAACCGCCTCCGTTCGGGAAATATTTCTGATACAATGCCTGCTGCTCCGGATCGGTGGATACGGAAGGATGATGCACACGTTCTACCTGAGGATGAGCATTCAGATACTGTACTACCTTCAGTGCATTCTCCACATGACGCTCTACGCGCAGAGACAGTGTCTCCAGTCCCTGTAAGAAAATAAAAGCATGGACAGGGGAAATGCAGCCGCCCATATCTCGAAGGAGCATTGCACGGATAGCGGTCACAAAAGCCGCGCCCGGTGCTGCCTTGGTGAAAGTCACACCATGATAGCTGGGGTTCGGAGTGCACAGATGAGGGAACTTGCCGCTGCCCTCCCAGTCAAATTTACCATTCTCTACGATCACACCACCTAAGCTGGTGCCGTGTCCGCCGATGAATTTGGTTGCGGAATGTACCACGATATCTGCGCCGTACTCAAAAGGACGTACCAGATAAGGGGTAGCAAAAGTATTGTCCACTACCAGAGGCACCTTGTGTGCATGGGCGATCTGTGCCAGACGCTCGATGTCTACCACATCCGAGTTGGGATTGCCCAGAGTCTCGATATAGAGAGCCTTGGTGTTCTCCTGAAAGCTTGCTTCGATCCTGTCATAATCGGAAGGAGCCACGAAAGTAGTGGTCACACCGTAGTCCACCAGGGTATGCGCCAGCAGATTGTAGGTTCCGCCGTAAATATTATTTGCAGAAACAATGTGATCTCCCTGTTTTGCCAGGTTCTGGATCGTATAGCAGATAGCTGCCGCTCCGCTGGCTACTGCCAGAGCTGCGGTACCGCCCTCTAATGCTGCAATACGCTGCTCGAAGACACCCTGGGTAGGGTTGCCCAGACGACCGTAGATCTCACCGGGATCTTCCAGTCCGAAGCGTGCTGCTGCATGGTCGCAGTTGCGGAATACATAAGAAGATGTCTGATAAATGGGAACGGCTCTCGCACCGGTCACGGGATCGGGCTGCTCCTGTCCCACGTGTAACTGTAATGTCTCAAATTTTAAATTACGCTCTGCATAGGGCTTTTTACTCATGTTCTGCCTCGTTTCTGCACTTTATGTGCTTATGTATTTTTCTATGATGCCAGGATCAAAAGGTCTGAGCCCACATGCTTGACCCCGACTTTATTTCTATAAAAACATGCTAAAACACATTACAAATTCTGTCAATGTAAAACTTTAGCACAGTACCATGATTTACTTCACCAGCCGATCCTTATACTTCAGCCATTTTCCCGTCCGTATCCTGTTAGTAAACAAAAATGCCCGTACGACCCAGTCCATGGTCATAGCGATCCAGACGCCGATGACGCCAAGTCCCAGACCCTGTCCCAAAATATATGCCATGCCCACACGGCAGAGCCACATGGAAGCGATCGCCACGATCATGGTGAACCTCACATCTCCCGCAGCGCGAAGTGCATTGGACTGCGCAAAGGACAACGGATGCACCAGCATACAACATACACAACTGTAACATAATAAAAAAACAGTTATTTTCATTGTCTCCGGACTCAGATGATAGATTCCGCAGATCGGTCGAGCAAAAATAATCATGGGGATTCCCAGCAGGATCATACAGGCATATGCTACTTTCATCATTTTTTTCAGATAATATAATGCCTGCTCTGACTCTCCTGCGCCGATGCACTGTCCGATCACAGTGATCATTGCCACACCGATGGCATTGGCAGGGATCTGCTGAAAGCTGGCAATGCTGCCCGTTACAGCATTCGCTGTCGTAGCCGCCATTCCAAAACCGGCGATCAGGCTGGTGGTCAGAAGCTTACCGATCTGGAAAATGCTATTCTCCAATCCGTTCGGTACGCCGATATACAGGATTTTCCCAAGGATTTTGGTATCCAGACGCCACTGATTGCTCATGATGATCTTGTCACTTTTTTTAAGAAGCATTACGATCAGCACCGCTGACAGGATTCTGGAAAAAAGTGTAGACAGGGCAGCACCGGTGACACCGATCCCTGCACCGTAGATCAATATTGCGTTACCTGCTACGTTCACCAGATTTGCCACCAGAGATACCTTCATGGACACTTTGGAATCTCCTACCGCACGGAACAGAGCTGCACCACCGTTATAAATTCCCAGAAAAGGAAAGGACACCGCCACAATATAAAAATAAATTCTTGCAGCACTCATGACATCCGCTTCCACATTGCCGTAAAGCAATGCCAGCAGTCCCTTGTTCCAGATCAGTGCTATCGTCATAAACAGAAGGGCCACACCACCAACCGCTATAAACAGCTGATTGGAGGCCCGGCCTACCATTTCCTTATCTCCGTGTCCCATATATTGTGCCGCCACGACTGCACCGCCGCTGGCCATGGCCGTGAACAGACCGATCAATAACACACAGATACTGTCCACCAGGGAGATTCCGGATACCACGGCTTCTCCACAGCTGGCAGCCATCACCGTGTCCGCCATTCCCATTGCGATTGCCAGAAACTGCTCTATGATCAGCGGCCACAGTAATTTTTTCAATGCATCCTGCGAAAATAACATTTTTTTCTCTTCCGTCATAATTCACATCATTCCTTTATCCTTACATTGACATCTGCCAAAATAGCATATTGTCATTGCATTGTAAATAGAAATGTAATTTTATGATTCAGTAACTATTCAGCCCCCCATTCGCCCTATAAATAGTATCAAATGCTCTTACGAATGCAAGCATTCGACGCGCATTCAATACTATTTACATGGCTCTGAATAGTTACAGTTCCTGATATGCGAAATAATCCGCAGCTACCGAACCGCCAGCCACATCCTGTTCGTTGATGGCAAACAGTCCGTCCTTGACACCGACCCAGCGGCCCGGAGTTGCTTCCACCATCTGCCCCACAGGCTGTAAATTTTCTTCCGTGGTTCCCACATAGAACGTACGGTAAGTCTCCTTCTCCACCTTCATCTGCATATAGATCACATCACTGTTCCATTCGCCCAGATCAGTGCGTACTTCATCGTCCTTCGTCCAGTTGCCGGTGCGCTGCTGCAAGCTCATTTTACCGTTTATTTTCTGAACTGCAAGTGCTGTATAACATCCGCCCAGCGATACCAGTCCTGCCACATCGCCGTCCTTCATCTGCTCCAGATGCAGACAGGTGGTAATGGAAAATTCCGGTGCCGGCCACTTCTGTAATAACAGATTGCTGATGTCGCACAGCTGTGTCTTCGGATCCGCCGCCTGTGCATGGAGAAGGAGCTGACCGTCTTTCAGCTCGTACCATTCCTTTTTATGATTGGCATTCCACTGCCATTGCAGTCCTAAACGATCTCCTTCGAAGAAATCGCTGTCCTCCGGGGTATCGATGGGGTATGTAGCTCCCACTTCCGGCTTCTTATAACGCAGTACCGGCTCACCGCAGCCGTCCACGGCATTTACTCCGATCACCGGCCAGTCGTTTTCCCAGCGCATGGGCTGTAAATGTACGATACGTCCCGCATTGCCCACATCCTGAAAATGTAAGAACCAGTCCTGTCCGTCCGGGGTATCCACCCAGGCACCCTGGTGAGGTCCGTTGACGGGGGAATTGCCCTGGTGCAGGACAATTTTTTCTTCCCATGGACCATAAATATTTTTCGACCGCAGTACGGTCTGCCAGCCGGGCTTCACGCCCCCTGCCGGAGCGAAAATATAGTAATAGCCGTTTCTCTTGTACAACTTCGGACCCTCGATGGTAGGCTGGGTCGCATGACCGTCATAGATGAACTGACCGTCATCCAGCACTCCGGAGCAGTCCGGTTCGATGGGAGACATATACAACATGCTCTTGAAGCCGATACGGCTTCTGGCGAAAGCCGTCACCATGTAAGCCTTGCCGTCCTCATCCCAGAAAGGACAGGGATCGATCCAGCCCACTACCTTGCGCACGTAGGCAGGCTCACTCCATTTGCCGAAAGGGTCTGTGGTCTTGCACATCATAATCCCTTCATCCGGCATGGGAATGAATACATAGTAAGTTCCCTCATGGTAGCGGATGGCGGGAGCCCAGGTACCGCAGCCGTGCACCGGCTTGTCATAATAATCAAAGGGAAGCTTATCCATGATGTAATTGATGACCTTCCAGTTCACCAGATCCTTCGAATGCAGCAGCGGCACTGCGGGGGTGTTACAGAAGCTGGAAGCGATCATAAAATAATCTTCTCCCACACGAATGGCATCCGGATCCGAGTAATCCGTATACAGGATCGGGTTGGTATAGGTGCCGTCGCCCTGATCGGCGATCCACATTTTATGTATCTTCGTCTTGTCCATAGTTTCTCCATTCCGCAGCCTTTTGCTACTGTTTACTTTATAAAATCAGTATAGCAGATATTCCGTCATATCGCGTGTCATTTATCATTTTATTTATGACAAATCTTGCATTATCTACACTACAATGCCATAATAATATGATACCAGGGTCAAAGGTCTAAGCCCACATGAGCTTGCTCATAGGTGGGTGAAAGACCTTAGGACCCGCCCCGATATGAGCATAAAAGTGGGATGATAATC
>DLZQ01000050.1:0-9597 GCA_003447295.1 Lachnospiraceae bacterium | reverse complement strand
GTGGGTGAAAGACCTTAGGACCCGCCCCGATATGAGCATAAAAGTGGGATGATAATCCCACGATATGCGAATATTGGGTAGGATTGTGAGAGTGCGTAGCACAGAACAATCCGTAGGCATCAAAGTGACAATCGTTGCAGGAGGAAAACACCTTGAGTTTCTTTTATCAGAATCGTAAAGAACAACTCTATCTGTATCTGTCCAAGAATAACTCTTACGCCGTCCATCTTCATAGACAGCTGGAGCTGATCTATGTCTTAAGTGGTTCCACCACGGTCACTGTGGAACAGCAGGATTTCCCTCTGAAACCCGGTCAGGGTGTCCTCGTTTTTCCGAACCAGATGCACGGCTTAAAACATGTGGAACCCGGTCAGAATCTGCTCTGTATCTTCGAGCCGGACTTCTGTCATTCCTTCCGACATTTTTTCCAGAATAAAAAACCCTCACGCAATGACTTTGCCGTCTCCCCCCTCTCTGAGCACAGTCATATTGCCTTACAGGGTCTCGAAACCTTAGCTGCCACCATGGAAAAAGATCGTCCCACACCCTCCGATGTGCAGATCTATGCGGAAGGGTATCTGACGCTCCTTTTGGCAGATCTTCTGCCTTCCCTGCCCCTACAGACCCTAAAAAGCACGGAGGATCTAAAGCTGGAGCAAAGGCTGCTTCTCTATCTGGATGCCAACTACACGAAGGAATTGTCCCTGGACAGTCTCTCGAGAGAATTCGGTGTCAGCCGTTTTGTCCTCTCCCGGATATTTACGGAAAAGTTCCACACCACTTTCCCGGATTATATGAATTCCAGAAAGCTTGATTATGCCAGAGACCTTCTGCTGTCCACGGAACTGTCCGTGACACAGATTGCGCTGGATGCGGGCTTTGGAAGCTCCCGCACCTTTTTCCGTGCCTTTCAGGATACCTTCCATACCACTCCGGGCGCTTACCGCAGGCAGACGGAGTCTACCCACAACAGCTCCTCGCCCGCCCGTATATAATCTTTCCAGGTACGAACGATCCGTCCCCGGTCAGGTGTCTGACACATTTCCACTGTCACCGCGGTATCCACGCCTTCCCTCGCAAGCCCTTCCTGATCGAATTCTACGAGAAGCTTGCCTTTTCTCACGATCTCATTGGGCAGGACATTACAGCGGTAATAAGTGCTATGAAGTTCTTCTTTATCCTTACAGATATTCAATAGCAGCTCCACCCCGCTGTCCGTGCGGAAACGGATCCGGTTGCCCATAGGATAAAGCTTCAGCACTTTTCCCGAAGTGGGAGCATAGACTCTTCCATCCGCCGGCAGGATGGTAATGCACTTAGTATTGTCATCCGCCGCTTCTTCCGTTGTGTCCTGCAAAGTATCCTGCGATATTTTCCTGATTTCGCCGTTCACCGGGCTCCCTATGGCGGTGCCTTCCATAACAATCTGTCTGTTCCCTGTTATTCTTCTCTCTTCCTGTCTGTTGACCGCCTCTTCTTCTGTTTCTTCCATGTTCCACCGGATGCTCCTGCCCAACCAGAAGCCGATCAGCAGTCCCAGCACTCCCGTTGCCACCACAGCATACATCTGCATGTTTCTACCTTCCTTTTTCCATAATAAGACTCTTACATCTTATTCTGTCTCATTTTCGGGAAAACATGCCAGTTTTTCATTCATAAAATCCAAGAGTATCGCTGTCACGATCCCGGCCGCCATGCAGAACAGATTCCGGGATGCCGCATCCGCCGATGTTGCAAAGCTGCCCCAGGGAACGGTCATCACCGTAGCCGCACCGACAATCCCGAGAATTCCATGAAACATCACCGCATAATGCCTCTCAAACAACCGGTTTACCAGTTTTGCCAGACAGATAAAAGTCACCACGCACCCTGCCACTCCCGGAAGCAGAACCTCCGGTCTCACATGACCGATCCCTTCCACAAAGGGCGTATACAGACCCAAGGGCATCAATATTGTTGAAAAGCTCATGCCCGGAGCGATCACCGACAGTGCAAAGGCAAAGCCGCAGAACAAAAAACTGAAAAGTCCCGGCTCCACGGTATTTTGGGAGTTCTGCAGCCAGAATAGCAGACTAATCATTGCCACCAATGTCACGCAGGATAAGATCACATTTTCCACAGTCCTGCCCTGTTCTCCCGCTTCTCTCCACAACGAGGGAAGCATTCCCACGATCAGTCCCACAAACACGCAGACGGAAGGCTCCGGGTAAGTCTCTAATATGTAAGATAACAGATTCGCCACCCCAAAAAATCCCGCTGCCGATCCGATCATATAAGGGAATAATCCCGGCAGACGGATCCGCCACTTATGTACCGGATCCGACAAAAGCTCCATGATCGGTCGATAAACTCCGAACACCACACTTAAAACGCCGCCGGATATCCCCGGGAGTACCGCTCCCAGACCGATCAGCGCTCCTTGTAATACTTTTCCCAAAAATCTAAGATCCATCGCCATTCTCCGCATCCTGTTTCTCTTAAAATCATATGCCTTTTCCTTAGGAAAATAGGTCTAAAAATCAAAGATAATTATTGACA
The DNA here is from genome assembly GCA_003447295.1 of Lachnospiraceae bacterium. GTDB lineage: Bacteria > Bacillota > Clostridia > Lachnospirales > Lachnospiraceae > Acetatifactor > Acetatifactor hominis. Next base: position 7,059 of record DLZQ01000050.1, on the reverse strand, counting down.
TTTCAAGCAGGGCAATGGTATACTCTAACCGTATTCTAAATGAAAGTCATTGATCTCACATATTTTTGTAAGACATTGCTACTTTTTCACGGATGCTTTACAAAAATATGTGATTTTTTTGTCCTACGTTTTAGAATCATCAAAAGGATCAGGCAAAGCCTGAATTATTAAAGGAGGTACCAATAATGAATAACGGTACAGTTAAGTGGTTCAATGCTCAGAAGGGTTATGGTTTCATCACCAACGATGCTAACGGAGAGGAAGTATTCGTACACTTTTCCGCAATCAATGCTGATGGTTTCAAGTCTCTGGAAGAGGGCCAGAAGGTAACTTTCGATACCGAGTGCGATCCTCAGAACAGCAGCAAGATCCGTGCTACCAACGTTACTGTTGTAGCTTAATAGCAAGGCAAACCAAAAGGATCAGTCCCTTAGGACTGATCCTTTTTTGTGTATACGATGAGCCAAGTACAGATTTGTGCTTGCACAAGAATCTGTATTTGGCGAATGTACATCATCGAGCTTTTAAGCGAGATGGTGTACAAAGTATACAAATCGAGTAGGAGCCAGCCTACTCGATTAACTACTCAAAATTTTTCCAACGCTCTGCGGGGATCTCTGTTTTCGTGACCAGGCATTCCGGATCCGGTGCCAGCACATGCCGTACCACCCGGAATACTTTTTTAGCATCACACAGAAGACACTCCGCGTCTCCAAATACTACTTCTTCCACTGCTCCGCAATCCAGAAACGCCTGGTTTAATTTCACAAAATCCTCTGAAATATGAGGCTGCACCGCATTGTAATGTTTCCGCATATATACTTTCTTTTCGGTTCCGTCCGGCAGGATCGTCACAAGCTCCATAGGCTCCGCCGCCAGCCGGTTCGGTACATTCAGCACTTCTTCCACGCTGTGGATATAAGTATTGCGTTCGTGCCCCACACCTACTAACAGAATTTTCCCTCCGCAATCCTTCAGCCGGTCGTACGCTCCTCCGGGGGTACAGGGGGTATTGTTCTCGTCCTCCCCCGCCAGATATTCTGCGGCTCCTTTTCCGAAGCCAGCCAGTGAATGGGTGGGATGGAGAGACCTTACCACACCTTCTCTTAGCCAAAAGAGATTTGTCAAGAGCCCCACGCAGGACGGTGTGCTGCGATAGTCATACACCGGACACTCTGCATTCACATTCGCCCAGGTATGGGTCGGAAGTAACAATAACCCGTCCGCAAAATATTCCATCCAGGCATCCAGCACAGTATCCGCACCACCCTCCACCTCTCCGATGGCTTTCATGGAGGAATGGATCAGGATCGTCTCTTTTCCGGTAAGTCTCATGCTATGTAATTGCCGTTTCAGATTTTCTTTTGTATACATACTATGTTTCCCGTTTTATTATGCAGACGTAATCCTAAAAAGGAAGACCGTTTTCGACACCTGCGGAACCAGTCTTTCTCAGTTGCATTCTCTATTTCATTTTCTCCGGTATAAAGCTGTCAAATATAAACACATCGAAATTTTTTCTAGCCGCGTCTAACTCGCTCTGACTTTTGATGGTCCATGCTGCTGCGGTATTATGATACAGACCTCTACAAAGCTTTCTTGACAGGATCGCGGGATAATGGTGATTGTATGCCACGAAATCCGGCTTCGTCACGAAGTTCAACAGCAGATTCTGCAGGACAAAATACAATATTCCCACATACTCTCCTTCCTTCAGGAAAGCATCGGACAGCTGACCGCGCACCAGATCCGGATGATTCTTACGATACCACCGTACTCCCAGAGGATTAAAGGACTCCATGCAGTACATTCCCTTGTAGGCCCGAAGCATCTTATCCGCAATGGGGCACAGGGACAGGTCGGTACGCTCGATCTTGAACTCCACGATCAGAGGTACTTTTCCGTCCACCATCTGAAGCACGTCCTCGAACTTCGGAATCTTCTCCGTGGACTTGCACAGATGGAACTGCTGCAAGTCCTCATAAGTGTAATCACAGATTTTTCCTTCGCCGCCGCAGACTCTTTTTAAGGTAAAATCATGGAACACCACGGGAATCCTATCCTTCGTCAGCTGAATATCCAGTTCGATACCGAAGCCTGCATCCACGGCCTTGCGGAATGCTGCCATGGAGTTCTCCGGAGCCTCTGTGGCATTGTCATGCAGACCTCTATGGGCATAAAGCCATTCTTTAAAAGGGGCTGTGTCCGGTTTGTGCAGCATCCTCGGCATGATCATGAGAAAATACAGAACTGCGAGAACTGCCAAAACAATCAATAAGATTCCTAATACTTTCATTCCTATAACCTTCTATCTTCCTGTAACTTTTTACAGCGAATCCATACCGTTTCTATCACAGTATAGATTCGCTGCCTTTTACTTTAATCCACTACTCTTTTATTTTCAAGTAGGTATTTCTTAAGATTCTCCAAAGAGCTTACAACACATTTGTCAAATTGTATCGTCCTGCCAAGTATATACCGAAGTTATCCGCATCAGTCATCTACATCAAAGTTCTCCAGAATGCTCTCCTTCTTCTGGGGCTTCACATCGCCGTGACGTACCTGGGTCATAGTAAGGAATGCCATCAGGGAGAAGAACAGGGCATAGGGAAACAGGGTGTTATAGGACACATTTTCCAACAGAAATCCGGAGAGTACCGGAGTCAGGATCTGTGCTGCCATGGAGAACGTATAATAGGTTCCGGTGAATTTCCCCACATCGCTGCCACTGCTCATGGCCACGATCATCGGATAGGAATTCACATTGATGGCTGCCCATGCCACACCGATCAGGGCAAATGCCACATTGACGATGGGATGATATTCTCTGGCAAAAATTGCGCCACCATAGCAGGCTGCCATCAGCAGAACACCGCCCATGATAGTCTTCTTACGACCGATCTTCGCAGAGATGTTTCCAATGGGAATATAGCTCAGAATAGCAGCTACCGTCGCTACCATCAGACAGTTGGCGAAGCTTCCGCCCTCCATCTTCCATACTACCTTCGTATAGCGGGAAAAAGCTGTGGTCACGGCATTATACGCGGTGAACCACAAGAAGATAGATGCAAGCATGAAGTACATACTGCGCTTCACTTCCTTGGGCATACCCTTGGTGCCTTCCGTCTTTCCTGTCTGTTTTTTCCCGTCGAAAGATTTTACCTCTCCGGTATCTCCCACTGCCTCGATCTCACCGGCAGCTTCCACTCCCTCGGCCATTGCTTTTTCTTCTATTGTTCCTGCATTTGCCGCCTCTGCCTTCTCGACTTCTTCCCGCAGCTTATTTTCCCGGATGGTGATCACAAGAATTCCCACAGCAATCGCCATGACTGCTGCAATACTTGCAAATAAAGGCAGATAATCCGGTGTTTCACCTTTGCCCACCAGAACTTTGATCATGATCAGAGCATAGACGCCGCCCACAGCTCCCATGAGGTTGATCACCGCATTGGCACGGCTGCGCAGATGGTTCGGAGTTACATCCGGCATCAGTGCCACCGCCGGGGAACGATACAGTCCCATGGACACCAGGGTGAAAAACAGCACAGCCAGAAAGATCACCTGGTTACTGAAGGACTCTCCTGTGCCCCATCTTGCCTTTTCTGCATTGTCGATCATCGGCAGTAACATCATGAAGATCACTGCCAGGATCGTACCCGCCACGATAAATGGCATTCTTCTGCCAAGCTTCGTATGTACCTTATCAGACAGCGCACCAAACACCGGCAGCAGAAAGATCGCCAGCACATTGTCCAGTGCCATGACCGCTCCCGTCATAGTCTCGCCCAGATGATAGGTATTCTGAAGGATCAGGGGGATGATGTTGTCATACATCTGCCAGAAGGAACAAATGCTAAGAAAAGCCAGTCCGATCAGAAACGTTCTTTTGTAATTTAATTTTGTCTCCATAAGAAAACCTCCCAAGTTGATAGTTTTATTTTATCAGAGGGGGATGCCATACGCAATCTTCGGGAGTAAAATCGATGTAAATTTTCTTTTCGAAACTGCTTTTGCATTGAGCTCCTGTTTCAAAGCATCAACCACCATGAAGTGACAAAAGTCGTTCCAGCGTGGCACACTGGCTGGTCCACCGCCTGAGAAAACGCTGAAATATCACACTTTCTCCTTGAAATATGTGGGCTTTTATGTATAATGGAAGAAGTGACTTTGTAACGCATATAAATAAGAAGAGGTTTTTAGAATGATCAGTGCAAACAACGTAACTTACCGTGTGGGTAAGAAGGCATTATTCGAAGATGTCAACATCAAGTTTACCGAGGGCAACTGTTACGGACTCATCGGAGCCAACGGTGCCGGTAAATCCACCTTTTTGAAGATCCTGTCCGGTCAGCTGGACACCACCAAAGGTGATATCGTCATCACCCCCGGTCAGCGTCTCTCCGTGTTGGAGCAGGATCATTTCAAATACGATGAAAATGTGGTTATGGATACCGTTATCATGGGTAACGAGCGTCTCTTCCAGATCATGAAGGAAAAGGATGCCATCTATGCCAAGGAAGATTTCAGTGATGAGGACGGCATCCGTGCCAGCGAGCTGGAAGCAGAATTCGCTGAGATGGACGGTTGGGAAGCAGAGTCCAATGCCGCCATGCTGTTAAACGGTCTGGGCATCGGCACCGAGTTCCACTACTCTCTCATGAAGGATTTAGACGGCAGCCTGAAGGTGAAGGTCCTGTTAGCCAAAGCACTGTTCGGTAACCCCGACATTCTGCTGCTCGACGAGCCTACCAACCATCTGGATCTGGATGCGATCGCATGGCTGGAGGATTTCCTGATCGATTTCGAGAATACCGTTATCGTGGTATCCCATGACCGTTATTTTCTGAACAAGGTATGTACCCAGATTGCCGACATCGACTACGGCAAGATCCAGCTGTATGCCGGTAACTATGATTTCTGGTATGAGTCCAGCCAGCTGCTGGTGAAGCAGATGAAGGAAGCCAATAAGAAAAAAGAAGAAAAGATCAAGGAATTACAGGAGTTCATCTCCCGTTTCTCCGCAAATGCTTCCAAATCCAAACAGGCTACTTCCAGAAAACGTGCCCTGGAAAAAATTGAGTTGGATGACATTAAGCCCTCCAGCAGAAAATATCCCTATATCGACTTCCGCCCCGAGCGTGAGATCGGTAACGAAGTACTGGCTGTGGAACATCTGTCCAAGACCATCAACGGAGAAAAGGTGTTAGATGACATCTCCTTTACTCTGGGTCGTGAAGACAAGGTGGCTTTCGTAGGAAGCTGTGAGCTGGCGAAGACCACACTGTTCCAGATCCTTGCCGGAGAAATCGAGCCGGATGAGGGAACCTACAAGTGGGGTGTTACCACTTCCCAGTCCTACTTCCCGAAGGATAATACCGCAGAGTTCGACAATGATATGACCATCGCCGACTGGCTGACCGGTTACTCTCCCGTAAAGGATGCTACTTATGTCCGTGGTTTCCTGGGACGTATGCTGTTCGCCGGCGAAGACGGTGTGAAGAAGGTCCGCATCCTCTCCGGTGGTGAGAAGGTTCGCTGCCTGCTGTCCAAGATGATGATCAGCGGCGCCAACTGTCTGATCCTGGATGAGCCCACCAACCATCTGGATATGGAGTCCATCACCGCGCTGAACAACGGTCTGATCAAGTTCCCCGGTGTGGCACTGTTCTCCTGTCATGACCACCAGTTCGTACAGACCACTGCCAACCGTATCATCGAGATTCTGCCTAATGGCAGCCTGGTAGACAAGATCACTACCTACGATGAGTACCTGGCAAGCGATGAAATGGCAAGAAAGCGTACTGTATTCACCGCACAGACCGAAGACGACGAGAACTAAGACGAATAAAATGGATGCCGGTGCTGCCGACATCCATTTTGTTAATTTCCCAATTCTGTTTCATTGAATGCTCTCCATTAAAACATGTAATATTTACAAACACTGTCTCTATACGCAAAAATTAACTCTAATGTATGTTAATGCGGACCAGTCCCCTAAAAAATCTCAGAAAGGAGAGAAATATGGTAGATCTTCACGTACATTCCACCTGTTCCGACGGTACCTTTACCCCGGAAGAATTAGTTGATTATGCAATTCAAAAAGGCTTAACTGCCTTCGCTCTCACCGATCATGATACGGTAAACGGACTGGACCGGGCGATCCGGTATGCGGAGGAACTGCGACAGGCTCAGGCGGCATCCCCAGTCATTTCCTCCCATAACGATGCAGACGACCGCTTTCCGGTTTCTTTCTCCCGTAACGATGCAGCGGCCCGCCTTCCGGTTTCTTTCTCCCGTAACGATGCAGTTGCCCGCCTTCCGGTTTCTTCTGTTGCAGACGCTGACGTTCCTCGCGTGCCTGAGATCATTCCCGGTATTGAACTGTCTACGGAATATCAGGGCAAAGATATTCACATGGTGGGGCTTTTTATTGATTACCGCCAGCCGGAGTTTGCCCATTATTTAGAAGATTTCATTCGTTCCCGCGAGAACCGCAATGAAAAAATGTGTGCGCTTCTCAGAGAGCATGACATTGACATTACTTACGAGGCACTTCTGGCGGAATTCCCCGGTGCGGTTATCACCAGGGCTCATTTTGCAAGATACCTCCTCTCCCACGGCTATATCCAGAGCATGAAGGAAGCATTTGACCGCTACGTAGGCGATCACTGCCCCTGCTTTGTTCCAAGGGAAAAGGTGACTCCCGCTCAGGCTGTGGAACTGATCCTCGGTGCCGGCGGAGTTCCTGTGCTGGCACATCCGATCCTCTATCACATGAGCGATGATCGTCTGGATACTCTCGTAGCGGAATTGAAAAAGATCGGCCTCGTGGGCATCGAAGCCATTTACAGCACCTACAATACCGCCGAGGAACGCCAGATCCGCGGACTTGCCTCCAAATATGATCTGAAGATCAGCGGTGGCTCCGACTTCCACGGTGCCAACAAGCCCAAGATCGACCTCGGCACCGGCTGGGGGAAGCTGTATGTACCGGATGAGGTTTTAGAAAATTTAAGACCGGAAAAGAAATAAATTGAAAGTTAATTAAGAAATGCTATC
>DLZQ01000076.1:2712-4444 GCA_003447295.1 Lachnospiraceae bacterium | reverse complement strand
CGAATTGCAGATTTTTACAAAAATTATACATTGTTCCTTATTTTGAACAATTTCCCCGTCATTTTTTCATAGGGGATTGCATCAGAAAGCGCAGGAGTATCTGCCTGCCGCACCATAAGAGGTCTATGGCTTCCACATCCTTTGCTGCGATCAGGCGCTCTCTGCGCCATACCCTGCCATCTACCAGATAGCTGATCTCTCCCACGTACTCTCCTGCCTCCACGGGAGCCGTAAGGTACTGTTCCTTACGGTAGAGAATCTCCACATTCTCGTCAGAGCGCATTAAGAGTCCATCCACGCCTTCCGCCTCCGGATCCGGTTCCACTGGCAGTAGAACCTCCTCTGTCAATGCATCATTCTTTGCCCCCAACACCGGAATCGGCACAAGCAACTGTTCTCTGCCCGAAAACGGTTCTTCTTCAAAGCTTCGATACATATAGTTCTCCAATCCATAGGTAAACAATTCCCTGCTGTCGCTCCATTTATAGGTCTTATGGTTCGGCCATCCGCAGGCAAGCAACGCCACGATCAGGCATTTTCCGTCCCGTTTCAGGGCTCCCACATAGCAGTATCCCGCCTTATTCGTGAATCCGGTCTTGCCGGTGAATGCTCCATCCATCATCTGCAAAAAAGCGTTGTGATTGTGACACTGAAAGGATCGCCCATTCTCCGTAAAACTGTAATCCTGTGTCCCTGTGATCTCTAAAAACAAATCCCTCTGCGGGGAAGCTTTTATGCAGTACCTTAAGATTTCCGCCAGATCTTTTGCTGTGGTATGGTGTTCCTTCTCTAATGTACTTCCGTCCGGCAGCGTCAGAGTCTCCGTGGCATCCAGCCCGTTTGGTGTGATGAACCAGGTATCTTCGCAGCCGATCTCTTCCGCCTTTTCATTCATTGCCTGCGCGAATCTATGTAATGCCGCCCTGCTCTCTTCGCCGGTATGTTCTGAGATCTCCCCCATCTCGCCCAACAATTTTGCGCCGATGTATTCCCCCAGCACCACAGCAGCATCGTTATGGCTTTCCAGCATCAGGGAAAACAATAATTCTCTCACAGTATAGTGCTCCCCGCATTTCACATACAGCTTTACCTTGGGCATGGCGGCTGCATAGGCAGAGACGCTGACGGTTTCATCCACCTTTGCATTTTCCAGCACCAAAATGCAGGTCATGATCTTGGTGGTACTCGCCATAGCCATGGGGGTAGTTTCGTTTTTTCCATATAGCACACGTCCCGAGTCCGCATCCAGCAGCACCGCTCCCTGTGCATACAGCATAAGCTCCTGTGGCAGATTGGCTTCCCCTGTCTCATACAGGATCCCGGATGTCGGTTCGTGTTTTTTTATAATATCTTCACGGAATTGTAATCCACATAGACTTTCCAGACATATAATTCCCGCAAAAAGGGCACAAAAAAAGCCTCGCATAATCGTTGCTCCCAAAACAGGGTTACTTATTATTATGAGGCTGGTTCTTTGTCCTATTCAATGATATGATGTTAGCATCATTTATATATTCAAAGTAAGCTGTACTTCCTGTTCCGCCTGCTGTTTGAATTCCTCCACCTGCACCGGATTCAATTCCGGCAGCTCTTCCAGACTCTTCACGCCAAAGCAGCGTAAGAACTGCTCCGTGGTACCAAACAGTAAGGGTCTTCCGGGAGCATCCAGACGTCCCAGTTCCGTGATCAGATCGTATTCTAACAATTTGTTAATGGCATGGTCACAGCTGAC
>DLZQ01000076.1:0-2440 GCA_003447295.1 Lachnospiraceae bacterium | reverse complement strand
GTATCCGTCAGAGTCATTTTTCTCGGAGTCTTCGCGATCTTGATCAGATATTCGTACATATCCGCCTTAGTGCACAGCTGTACGGAATCGTCGAACTGCGTCAGACCGATGCCTCTGTTCTCTTCCTCGTACCGTGCCGCCATGTCTTTTAATATAGACTTTGTCGTCTTCACATCCTCCCCGATCACTTCCGCAAGCCTGCTGATCTCCACGGAATCTCCCATGGTAAAAAGGATGGCCTCTATCACTGCTTCTGCTTTACTGCGTTCCATGCTAAAACCTCACTGTATCCTAAACATTAGATGTGATCATAATATCATCAAATATATTTTCCTGGCTGATGTTGATCTTACCGGTCTTCATCAGTTCCAGAATGATCAGGAATGTAACGATCACTTCCATTTTGCTGTTCTGCTTCTCCAAAAGTTTCCGGAAGCTGAAGGTCTTATGTTCTCTGGCATAAGCCTCCACATACAGCATCTTGATGTCCATATCTACCTCGTCCTTTTCGATATTGCCGTACTGGCTGCGGACGGGATCGATCTTGTCCTCCTGCTTCTTCACGATAGATCTGAAGATCTCATGAAGCTTGTTCAGATTCATATCACCGATGAGTTCTTCGTAATCTATGGGCTGTCTGTAAGCTTCCACTTCCTTCGGAAGTCTCTGCTCTCTGTACATATTCCTGGCAGCATCCACCTGACGGTCTCTGAGTTCAAAGGACATGTATTTGTACATCTTGTATTCCAGCAGCTTCTGGACCAGTTCCGCTCTGGGATCTTCTTCCTCACCGTCTTCGTTGACTTCCTTGGGCAGCAGCATCTTGCACTTGATGTCGATCAGTGTCGCCGCCATTACCAGGAATTCGCTCATGACATTCATATCTTCCCGCTGCATCTGTTTAATGTAATCCAGATACTGTGCCGTGATATCTACGATAGGAATATCATAGATGTCTATTTTATTTTTCTCGATCAAATGAAGCAATAGATCCAGTGGACCTTCAAACGCTTCCAGTTTTACAGATATTGCCATGTGATAAAACTCCTATTTCCCCTCGTCAGGCATAAGCTCCACTTCTAAGATCTCGCCCGGATTAAACAGCCGGATCGGGATCGTGTGCATTCCCAGTCCTCTGCTTAAGAGCATTCTGCTCTTCCCTATTGTAAACTCTCCGCCATCGTATTTTGGAAAAAGTCTGATATTGGGAGACACCACACCTTTGCCCCAAAAAGGGACTCTCACCATGCCGCCGTGGACATGCCCGGCTAACACCAGGTCTGCACCCCAGTCTGCATATTTCGGAAAATAATCCGGATCGTGCGCGATCAATATATTGAAAAATCCTTCGGAGGGCTGTCCTAAAAGCCCCGGCAGATATTCCGGATTCATGGGCTGTATTCCAAAACGTTTGTAGTACAGCCTGTCTATCTCAGAACCATAGATGCAGATCCCGTATTCCGGAAGAAGCTTGTGCTCGTTGACAAGCCTGTGAATACCGATCTTCGTAAGAGCTTCTTCATACCGCTCCGCCATATCCCCATAATTTTCGGGATACAGCTTCAGGCGGTGTTCATGGTTGCCGTTGCCGTAATAGACAGGATACTTCTTCGCAAGCTCCGTAAGGAATCCCACCGCCACGTCCAGTGTTGCCTTTGGCTTCGCCGTCAGCAGATCCCCGGCGATCAGGACCATGTCCGGTCCGATCTCATCGATCGCCTGCAGCAGCCTCTCATTTTCTTTTCCGTATCTCTTATTGTGCAGATCCGCCAGAACCACTGCCTTCACAGACTTTTTGATTCTCTGATCCCGCAGGGAATAATGCCGCACTACAAATCGGTTACTGTCGTACAGCATTATCCACAGCATTATCACAAGGATTACTGCGATCACGGTAATCACTACATCCAACTCTTTTGCCCCCATGGTATGTTGCCAGATTATTGCCAATATGTTCTTTAGTATAACATATTTTTCTGCCTTACAAAAGATAAAATTCCATTATTTTTCGCAGGTAATCCTTATAAACCGCCTTCGCCACCGCATTTTCATACAGAATCGGCACGCTGCCGATCTCCACGCCGTTCAGCAGATAGACCGCCCTGCCTGCCGTATCTCCTTCCGCAAACGGTGCCATGGCAATCCCCGGCAGTTCAATTCTTTTCTCCACGCCGTCTAACGAATTCCCCTCTGTATCCAGATACCGGAATTCGCTTTGGTATTTCACAGGCACCGTATCCTCTACACCGCCCTGCACCCGCATATTCGGCAAGATATCTGTATTCTCATCCAGATACAGATCGCTTATATTAAAACCGTAGCTAAGCAATGTCCTGGCATCCTTAAAACGTGCCTTATAGTCCGGTGCCCCCATGATCACCGCGATCAGATCAATGCCATCCTTCGTTGCCGTGGCGGACAGACAGAATTTTGCTTTGGA
>DLZQ01000044.1:18770-20855 GCA_003447295.1 Lachnospiraceae bacterium | reverse complement strand
CTATTTCACTAACTCTCAAGTTAGTTTGTCGCAAATATCCTAAAAGCAATGAATTCCGTACAAAAAAATTCCTAAATCCGGAATTTTTGTACGGAATTTCTTCATTTTGCACTCTCAGCGAAAATAACGGCTTTTTGTATGGCAAAATCTCATATTTTTGTATTTTTTTAGTAAAAAATAGGATTTTAAATACAGAGCTCTCCGCAATGAGCACGCTATTCATAAGATTGTCAGCAAAGGGCGCAGCCAATCTTATTTCCAAAATTTCTTTTTTTTGCCGTCCTTCGGCTCCTTGTTGTCTACCTCTCCGCTTTCCGTTGTCTTCTTCACCGCATTCAGGGAATCTCCGGTCAGCGCATCAAACTGCTTTAACAGTTCCTTTGCCTCCGGTTTCAGCTTATCTGGAGTCTGTACCACCAGTGTTACATAATGGTCACCGCGAACGTCCTTATTTCTCCAGGAAGGAACACCCTTGCCGCGGAGGCGAATCTTCGTATCTGTCTGGGTTCCTGCCTTTACATCATAGACTACCTTACCGTCTACGGTATCGATCAATATTTCTCCGCCCAATGCAGCTACTGCAAAAGAGATCGGAACGGTAGAGAAGATATTGAAATCCTGTCTCTGGAAAATGGGGTGACGGCCTACACGCACTTCTAACAACACATCACCTCTGGGACCGCCGTTAACACCGGGCTCTCCCAGACCGGGCTCACGAACAGCCTGACCGTTATCAATACCTGCGGGAATTACTACCTCATAACGTTTCTTCATCGGAATGTATCCGGTACCACGACAATCCGGACACTTCTCCTTGATCACCTTGCCGGTTCCCTGACATTCGGGGCAAGTGTGTACTGTACGCATCGTGCCGAAGAGAGACTGTGAGTTATATACTACCTGACCCTTACCACCGCACTTTGTGCAGGTCTCCGGGCTGGTACCGGGCTTTGCTCCGGAACCGTTACAGGTCTTACAGGTCTCTTTTACCGTAGGCTCAATCTCCTTTTTACAGCCAAAAACAGCTTCTTCAAACGTAATCTGAACACTGATGCGGACATCTGCGCCCTTCCTGGGGCCGTTATTTTGAGAATTTCTGCTTCTTCCGCCGCCAAAGAAATCTCCGAAAATATCACCGAAGATATCGCTGAAATCAGTTCCGCTGAAATCAAATCCACCGGCTCCGCCTGCACCGCCGTCAAATGCCGCATGACCATACTGATCATACTGACGTCTCTTCTCGGGATCACTCAGCACGGCATAAGCCTCGGAAGCTTCTTTAAACTTCTGTTCTGCCTCCTTGTCTCCGGGGTTCATGTCGGGATGGTATTTTTTCGCCAGTACACGGTATGCTTTTTTGATTGCAGCATCATCTGCATTCTTATCTACACCGAGGACCTCGTAATAGTCTCTCTTTTGCTCTGCCATTTTTGCACCTCTATCACATAAATCTTAAGACGGTTATGCACAGGGCACGCTTTCGCATACCCTGTGCCGCCTGTTATCACAATCACTGTTACACAGCATTTACTGTTATACCACGGATTGTTCTGTTTGTGAAGTTATTTATACTTCTCTGAAGTCTCCGTCGATGACATCATCATCTGCGGAAGAACCTGCGTTGCTGCCGCCGGCCTGTGCATTCATGTCAGGACCTGCGCCCTGAGCGCCCTGCTGTGCCTGTGCAGCCTGCTCATACATCTTGGTGAATACAGACTGTGCACTCTGGGTCAGTTTCTCTTTTGCAGCCTTCAGCTCATCTACATCGCTGTCGCTCATCTCCTGATCCTTGGTTCTCTCCAGGATAGCCTTAACAGCTTCCAGATCAGCCTGTACCTGAGTCTTGTCACTCTCGGGCACCTTGTCACCTACTTCGTTCAGAGCCTTCTCGGTCTGGAATACGAAGGAGTCTGCTTCGTTTCTTGCCTCGATAGCTTCCTTACGCTTCTTATCCTGTGCTTCGAATTCAGCTGCTTCCTTGACAGCCTTCTCGATATCGGAATCGGACATGTTGGAGCCTGCGGTAATGGTGATGTGCTGCTCCTTGCCGGTACCCAGATCCTTAGCGGATACATTTACGATACC
>DLZQ01000044.1:15500-18487 GCA_003447295.1 Lachnospiraceae bacterium | reverse complement strand
CCGTCCAGACGGAACTGTCCGAGGGACTTATTATCCTTGGCGAACTGACGCTCACCCTGTACTACGTTGATATCTACTGCGGTCTGATTATCAGCAGCGGTAGAGAAGATCTGGCTCTTCTTGGTAGGAATGGTTGTATTTCTCTCGATCAGTCTGGTTGCAACACCACCCATGGTCTCGATGGACAGAGACAGAGGAGTTACATCCAGTAACAGAATATCACCGGCACCTGCATCACCGGCAAGCTTACCACCCTGGATAGAAGCACCGATTGCTACGCACTCATCAGGATTCAGAGACTTGCTGGGCTCTTTACCGGTCAATGCTCTTACCTTATCCTGTACAGCAGGGATACGTGTGGAACCACCTACTAACAGTACCTGGCCCAGATCAGAATAATTCAGGCCTGCATCCTTCATAGCGTTCTGTACGGGGATAGCGGTCTTGTCAACCAGATCTCTGGTCAGTTCATCGAACTTAGCACGGGTTAAGTTCATATCAAAGTGCTTAGGTCCTTCTGCGGTTGCGGTAATGAAAGGAAGGTTAATGTTGGTGGTCATTGCGCTGGACAGCTCTTTCTTAGCCTTCTCAGCTGCTTCCTTCAGTCTCTGCATAGCCATCTTATCACCGGACAGATCTACACCTTCTGCCTTCTTGAATTCATCCAGCATCCACTGAATGATCTTGTTATCGAAATCATCACCGCCAAGGTGTGTATCACCGTTGGTAGCCAGTACTTCGATGACACCGTCACCGATCTCGATGATAGATACATCGAAGGTACCACCACCAAGGTCGTATACCATGATCTTCTGCTCTTTCTCATTGTCCAGACCATAAGCAAGTGCTGCTGCGGTAGGCTCGTTGATGATACGCTTTACATCCAGGCCTGCGATCTTACCTGCATCCTTGGTAGCCTGACGCTGAGCATCATTGAAGTATGCGGGAACTGTAATAACTGCCTCGGTAACTTTCTCACCCAGATAGCTCTCTGCATCTGCTTTCAGCTTCTGCAGGATCATAGCGGAAATCTGCTGAGGAGAGTACTTTTTGCCGTCGATGGTACGGCCACGGTCAGTACCCATATCTCTCTTAATAGAGGAGATGGTCTTCTCTGCGTTGGTAACTGCCTGACGCTTTGCAGGCTCACCGACCAGTCTCTCACCGGTCTTGGTAAATGCTACAACAGAGGGTGTGGTTCTTGCGCCTTCTGTATTTGCGATAACGGTGGGTTTACCACCTTCCATAACAGCTACACAGCTGTTGGTTGTACCTAAGTCAATACCAATAATCTTACTCATAATATTTTCCTCCTGTTTTTATTCTCTGTTTTCATTTTATAGTTTCTATTTTCAAAAAAATGTGATAATCAAATTATTGAACAACGCCTACCATGCTGTGTCTTACGACCATGTCATGGTATGTGTAGCCCTTCTGAAGTTCCTGGGCTACCACACCGGATTCATACTCATCGCTCTCCACCTGCATCACTGCGTTGTGAAGATTCGGGTCGAATTCCTGTCCGACTGCCTCGATAGGTTTTACACCGATGTTCTCAAGCTCTGTCATCAGCTGTTTGTAGATACGGTTCATACCGTCTACAAAAGGATCTTCTTTGGATTCCTCGGGAACCGTTGCCAGACCTCTTTCAAAATTATCTACTACCGGAAGGATCTTCTCGATCACACTCTTGGCACCGGTATCGAACATTGCCTGTTTCTCTTTATCGGTTCTCTTACGGAAGTTCTCGAACTCTGCCATCTGACGCTTTACTCTGTCTTCCAGCTGATCGATCTTCTCCTTGTAGGAATCTTCCTTTTTGCTGAACTTCGCCTGCTTCTTTGCTGCCTTTTTGTCTTCTCTGCTCACGGGCTCCTCATTTTCTGTCTCTTCTTCCTTCAGCTCTTCGGCATCTGAAAGATCCTGTTCCATTTCTTCCTCTAATATTTCTTTTTCCTGATCTGCCATTCTTACTTTCCTTTCTGGAATCTGTCTATTCTTTGCGGTAAAGGTCATCCAACTGGTTCTGTACGGTTCTCAGCGTTCCGATGACCTTGTCATAATCCATTCTCTTGGGACCTATGATTCCTATGGTTCCCTTCATGCCTTCGCCTAATTCATAAGTAGCTGTCACAACACTGCAGTCCTTCATGCCCTGCACCGGTGTCTCGTCTCCGATGTACACCTGAATACCTGTGCTGCCTTCGTCTGCCAGGGATTCCTGGATCAGACCGCCTAACTGCTGCTTCTCCTCGAAAGCATTGATCAGTTCACTTGCCTTGGACTGATCTGCCAGTTCCGGATACCGGAAAATGTTGTTCGCGCCGCTGGTGTAAATCTCCAGGTCTTCGTCTGCTTTGATGGCATCTGCCACGGCATCGATCACCTCGCTGACGATCTCACTGTGGATTCCGGCCTGCTGCTTCATCGCTGCGATCATCCCTAAGTTGATCTCCTCCATGGACAATCCATTGAGGTGTGTGTTCAACAGGATGTTCAGTTTCAGCATTGTCTCATCATCCAGTTCCTGATTCACCGCCAGGATATTGTTCTTGATCACATTGCCTTCGGCGACGATGACTGCCAAAATCTGTCCGGCATCTACCCGGGACAGCTGGATGAACTTCAACTTGTTGTGATGTACCTGCGGAGCGCTGATCATGGTGGCGTACTGTGTGTTCTGAGCCAGAGTCTTAACTACCTGCTTTAACAGGTTCTCCAGCTTATCCTGTCTCTCTAAGAGCATATCCTTCATCTCATTGACTTCCTGCTCTCTGGTCGCCATCATGGTATCCACATAGAAGCGATATCCCTTATCNNTTGATCTCCTCCATGGACAATCCATTGAGGTGGGTATTCAACAGAATGTTCAGCTTCAGCAGTGTCTCATCATCCAGTTCCTGATTCACCGCCAGGATATTGTTCTTGATCACATTACCTTCGGCAACGATGACCGCCAGAATCTGTCCGGCATCTACCCGGGACAG
>DLZQ01000044.1:7678-15413 GCA_003447295.1 Lachnospiraceae bacterium | reverse complement strand
ACATAGAAGCGATATCCCTTATCAGACGGAATTCTTCCTGCGGAAGTGTGGGGCTGTATGATATAACCCATCTCCTCCAGATCTGACATCTCGTTCCGAATGGTTGCCGAGCTTAAATTCAGATCCGTATATTTCGAAATGGTTCTGCTGCCTACCGGCTCTCCCGTTTCCAAGTAGTTCCGGATAATGGCTTGCAATATAATTGTTTTTCTGTCATCCAATTGCATTCCATCACTCCCTTTGGGATTATTAGCACTCATCTAAAAGGAGTGCTAACATCTTCTTACCCTAAAATATCACTACCGGGTATTATTGTCAACCGATTTTCCGGAAAATAATTCTAAAGATTATTAATAAAATATAAAAACAGAACCGGCACTATTCCAGTACCAGTCCTGTCTCTAAATATACGGGAAGCGCCCGTACAAATACCATATCTATTGTGCCTCCGATAATGATCAGGAAGCATACCGCAATGCCTGCGTTTACCAACCATCTCGGAAAAGTCCTGCCTCTGAAGCTGATTTCCGAAAGCTTCTGAATCCCTTTTATCATGTAATACATTAACGGAAGCAGTGCCGGGAGCAGGTAGCGTCCCTGATTCTGATAATCCGTGGTATATGCATAATAAATCGTCAGAAAAACCGGCATGAAAATGCAATACAACATATTTATATGAAAGAACCATTCTCTCCCGGATATCTTCCGCCGCATTTTATAGCGGATCAGATACAAAAGCGCTCCCACAATGCCTGCGGCAAAAAATACTTTATATGCCCGGTACAGCCAGATGGAGCCATATATGGACATGGAACCGAATGCCCCCACAAAACTGTGGAACAGTCCGGACAAGGTATAACGTTCCCGGAACATTTCGAATACTGTATATCCCATGGACTGATAGGTCTGCATCGTCAAAGGATTCACGCTCTCTATCGCATACTGTATTGCCATTTTTTCCCGGGTGGCAAGTCCTAACAGATCTCCGTCCAGTACAATATAACTTCGAATGAACCACCAGCCGATTCCTATCAGGACCACCGCCGCAATAAAGCAGCCGTATTTTAACATCTTCTTCCAGTCATAAGAATAACCGCCGCTCTCCTTTTTCTGTAAAAAGAACATAACAAACAGCAAAATGCAGCTTACGATATATCCATAGGCATTATAATAAGAAAGTGCGCATAAAATAATACCTCCGCTCATCCACAGACTGTTCCGGACATTGATGCCGTCCCGGTAAACACAGATCAGTGCATACACCATCATCGCCGTGGACAGCATGCAGCAGGAATCCGTATTCACATAGGTATGCATAAACAGTCCTTCCGGCAGATAGGTCACCGCAAAGCAGAACAGCCAGCGGAATCTGTCATCCTGAAATACTCTCTTCCCGATAAAGTATACCACGACTGCCATCAGCAGTCCGAAAGTCACATTCACCAGGCGTGCAGTGTACAGCAACGCGATCTCGGATTCCGTGAACAGGCTGACAAAACGCATGATATACCCCTGTACAATATATGGAAATACGTTATACAGTGCATAAGAAAATCCATACGCCGGAATCCGCACTTCTTCCTCCAGTCCCGTGGGGATTCTGCCGTATTTGCAGATAAACTGCGGAATCAGATATCTTGCATGCTCATCGGGCGGGTTGCCGAACAGGGGCGGTGTATTGGCGAGGGGCTGCAGCAGGGCGATGGTAAGCGCCAGTGCCAGAAAACCCAGCAGATATAATGTAAAAATAATCTTTTCTGATTTTTTCTGCATTCTGTCATCCTTTAACATTGTGATAATAATGATACAAAGACCCCAAAGTGATTATTCAACTTTGGGGCCTGCTCACAAGTATTCTTACGAATGCAAGCATTCGACGTATACTTTGCTCATTTTATCTGACTCTGGATAATTATATGTAGAAGCTTCCGGTGGTCTCTTTGTTCATTACATAGTAAACCATGTTCTCTTCGGGCTTTACATATAATTCTATGCTGGTCAGATCAGCTGCCTTCTGCTTCAGGTCGTATTTCCATACATCCTTTGCAATCTTCAGCAGATCTTCCTGAGAATAGGACTTGCCGCCGAACTGAACACTGATCTCGCTCTTTAACTCTGCCTTTTTTGCTGCGGGTTTCTTAGCGGGTGCTTTCTTAGCGGTTTCCTTTTTTGCTGTCTCTTTCTTAGCTGCGGGCTTTTTAACCTCTGCCTTTACAGGTGCTTTTACTTCGGCCTTTGCTACGGGTGCTTTCTCAGCTTCCTTCACAGCGGTCTTGGTTTCTGTCTTAACTGGAGTTGTCGGTGCTGCTTTCTTCACTTCTGCCTTAGGCGCTTCCACTTTCGCTGCTGCTACTGGTGCTACAGTTTTCTTAACTATTGCCATGTTACCGTCTCCCTTCTGTACGAATCATGTACAAAAAACATTTTCATTCTCCTCACAAGTACCGTATTCCGGCGCTCGATAAGGGTAGTGTATTCCATTTCCTTATAATTGTCAACTGTTATGCGAATACAAGGAAGTACAGTAATACGATAATCCCCAGTACGATCCGGTACCATCCGAAGACCTTAAAGTCATGCTTTTTGATATATCCCATCAGGAAGCGAAGCACGAACAGGGATACAATAAAGGATACCACCGTACCGACCAGAAGGCAGGCAAGCTCCATTCCCGTGAATGCAAATCCAAACTTCAACAATTTCAGAAGACTCGCTCCAAACATAACGGGAATCGCCAGAAAGAAGGTGAATTCCGCTGCCACTGTTCTCGATATACCAATCATAATAGCTCCCAGGATCGTAGCTCCGGAGCGGGAGGTTCCGGGCAGTGCCGCCGCTACAAGCTGGCACAGACCGATGATCAGTGCATCTCTGTAAGTCAGCTGAGACAATTTTGTTGTGGTAGGTACACGGTCCTTATTCCAATTCTCGATCACGATAAACAGTACGCCGACCACTACCAGCATTACAGCTACCACTATGACCTGAATTGTAACACCACTGCTTCCGATCTCTTTTTGGAAAGCTTCTCCCACCGCATCATCAAATAACAGACCGTATACGACTGCCGGGATACATGCCACAACGATCTTCACCCACATCCAAAAAGCATCCATGCTCAGTGCCACATTTCCCACTGCGGGATCTTTTGCGGATTTTACAATGCCTCCCTTTTTCGGCTGCTTATTTTTCTTCAGGTAAAAGGGCCAGATCTTGTTCCAGAACAATACAACCACCGCTAAAATAGCTCCCAGCTGAATGACTACATCGAACATATCGAAAAAGCCTTCACTGGTCTGCTTAAAAGGGATCAGACGTTCCACCAGGATCAGATGTCCCGTGCTGCTGATCGGCAGCCACTCGGTAATACCTTCTACAATACCGTAAATAATTGCTTTGATAATTTCTAACATTTCTTTTCTCTCTTTACTTTCTTATATTTTTAGTAATTACTTTTCCAGATATGTCAGCAGATCCTCGTAGCAGGCTTCTGCTTCCCGATAACCTTCTTCGTATAAGGCGATCAGTTTGTCCTTGTCTTTCTCGATCCGTCCCACATCACTCTTTTTATGAGGACGGATTACGAATGCCTGACCACATTTCTCCTGTCTTTCGATGTAGTCCAGGCTCTCATTATAACGGATGTGTCTGTCCGCCATCAGTTCATATACTTTAGGATATTTCAGATATCTGAGTTTTATGAGTCCTAACTGCGATGCGGAGGCGGGTTTTCTCACGAATCCCACTTCCTTGGTCATGACAACGATGTTTTTACGGTTGCCGTCCAGGATCGATTTCTCCAGAGGAATTGCATCGCTGATGCCACCGTCCAGATACAGCTTCCCATCTATTTTTACATTCCGTGCCACTAACGGCAGGGATGCGGAAGCACGGATCTTGTCAATATCTTTGCGGATATCACGGACACGCAGATACTCCGGCTGTCCCGTCTCGATGTTGGTCACCACGCTGTAAGCCTTGCCGGGATATTTTTCAAATGTTTCATAGTCATACGGATACAGATATTCCGGGATCAGGTGATAACAGAAATCCACATTGAACAGATCTCCGCTGGTCAATAAGCTCTCCAGGCTGCAATACCGTCTCGTATCCAGATAGTCCACACTGACACTCAGTGCCCGCCCCTTTTGTCTGGACAGATAGCTGCACATATGGCACGCTCCGGCAGATACCCCATAGATATGGGAGAAGTCAATTCCTTTTTCAGTAAAAAAGTCCAACACTCCGGCGGTATAGACACCCTTCATGCCACCGCCTTCCAATACCAGTCCTGCCTGATACATTCGCATTACTCTCCTTTCTGCTTCTGCAACGATCCAGAACCACATTAGCATATCGAAAGACTCATTCGTGCAAGCACGATTCGTTTTTCGCATTCACTCCATGCAACTATCTAGAACCCCATTCGCAAAATCGCATCTGCGATGCTTTCCTTTTGCTCATGTGGTTATTTCGTCACATCAGCATATCGAAAGACTCATTCGTGCAAGCACGATTCGTTTTTCGATATACTATGTGACTCTAGATAGTTGCATACTCATTCTTCACGAACTTCCGTAAAGCTTCCAAGGATCTCTCTACCTTCTCCGTGTCCACACAGTAGGCCATGCGGAAATATCCGGGGGCACCAAAGCTATCACCCGGTACCAGAACGAGATCATATTTCAATGCTTTCTGGCTGAATACCTTAGCATCCTCTTCCAGCGCCTTCGGGAAAATGTAGAAGGTTCCACCGGGCTTCACGCAGGTGAATCCCAGGTCGATCAGTTCTTTATAAAGGATATTCATATTCGTCTCATACACCGACAGATCCGCTGTCTTGTCCAGTACCTGTGCTACTGCCAGCTGGATAATGGAAGGAGGACAGTTATGTCCGATGCCGCGGGAGATCTGTCCGCACATATTGATCATGGTCTCCGCATCCTCACATGCCGGGTTCACTGCCACATAACCGATACGCTCTCCCGGCAGAGACAGGGATTTGGAGAAAGAATAGCACATGATGGTATTGTCATAAAAATAGGATACGCAGGGGCTGTCTACACCTTCAAACACGATCTCACGATAAGGTTCATCGGAGATCAGATAAATAATATGACCATATTCCCGGGACTTTTCTCTCAGGATATCTGCCAGTCTCTGCAATGTCGGGGTGGAATATACCACGCCGGAGGGGTTGTTGGGAGTATTGATCAGTACTGCCTTGACTTTCTCCGTCAGCATCTCCTCAAACGCCTCGAAGTTGATCTGGAAATTCTCCAGATTAGGCGGAACCACCTTCAGTACCGCTCCGGTGAGATCTACATAAGGATGATATTCCGGAAAAAACGGTGCAAAGGTCAGGATCTCATCTCCCGGCTCCGTCACCAGGCGAAAAGCATGTGCCAGCGCTCCGGCCGCCCCGGATGCCATGAAAATATGCTCCTTGCGATAAGGCAGCCCGAACCTCTTCTCCAGGTTCTCCGCAATTGCCTCCCTGACACTTGTAATACCGAGGCTGGGACTATAACCGTGCAGTTCCAACGGTTCCTTGGTCGCAAGCATATGGATCATGCGGTCGGTAAATTCTCTGGGAACCGGAACGGAAGGATTCCCCAGGCTATAATCAAATACGTTCTCGTATCCGATCTCCTGTCCTCTTGCCGTAGCAAATTCCGAAAGCTGCCGGATCACTGATTTTCCCGACAGCATGTCTTTGTATTTCTGAACTAACATACTACGCTCTCCCATCCGCGCTGTCTGCGCTGTTTATTTAATCTCTATAAACTTATCTCTGGACTTTTCCGTGGACAGACAGATGCCGTCTCTTCCACAGTTTTTTGCCTTATAGAGAAGATCATCCGCTCTGGAAGTGAAATCCCACTCTCTGTTATTTCCTGCCGGTATTCTGGCAAACACTCCCTGGCTGACGGATACATATTTACTGCATCTACTGCACTCATGAGGTATTTTTAACGTACGGACCTCTCTGAGAATGTCCTCTGAAATTCTCCGGATCTGCTCCGCCGTCATTCCGGTATATACGATCATAAATTCATCGCCACCATATCTGGCACAAAATACCTGTCCCGGAATCTGGTGCTCCCGAAGGACTGCTGCGATGGCTTTCAGGCAATGATCCCCCTCCAGATGCCCATAATGGTCATTATATTCCTTAAAAAAATCAATGTCCATAAGCTCCACACCCATGATTTCCTCTTGCGCATAGGCGTGTTCAAAGCAGCCGGTCAGATATTCATGTAAATAAGTACGATTAGCCAATCCCGTCAGTTCATCATGCATGGCAAGATCCTCCAGTACACGGTTAGAAGCCTGCATATTCTCTCTGTCAAGCGTTACATTTCTCAACCGGTCCTGTAATTCCATGACACCGACCAAGGCTCGGTGATTTTCCTGCCGGAATTTTTCATAAGTTTCTAAATATTGCCGGGTATATTTCACATATTCCCCCATGTCTCCTTTACGTAATATGCTCTGCACTTTAAAAGGATACAGATCCAGGAAGATATTGTAATACACTTCAACATTTTTTTCATCAATGATCCGGATCAGTTCCTCCAGATATTTTCCATCGGGCAGGATAGCCAGGATTCCCGCCAGGATCACCAGTTCATCCATGATCTCTTCAAAAACATCCCGGTCTGACAATTGCTCCAGAATATCTGACGCAAGCTTTAAAGCCTCTTCCGCATGCCCTTTTAATAATTCGCAGGGAATACGATACATTTCTAATGTTATTTTCGAATAATAGCTTTCCGGTGCTTCTCTGAGGATCTGCTCTATTTCATTCCAAAGCTGCAGGGCTTCTTCCATTTCTCCCAGGTACATGTGACAGCAGCCGCACTCGATCATACAGTTGATCCTGTTATAATTTAAATGATATGTTTTTTCTGACTTATCAAAGCAGGCGATCGCTATACGGTAATGCTGTATCGCCTCCTGCCGCAGGCGCATCCTGACCAGGGTATAGGCAATATTGCTCTCCGCCATGCCCTGTATATAATAATAATGATATTTTTCCGCATATTTCAGGCTGTTATAGTAGGAGCTGAGCGCTAACATCCGGTTATTCTTCCGATCGGACACCGCTCCCATCATATTATGGGCTTTTGCCAGCAGCTCGTACATCTGTGTGTTTTTCAGGCAGCCAACACTCTCTGTAAGGCATTGCATGGTGTTCTCATACTCGCCCTTCTGCCAATAACACTCCGCCAGATAATAGAGTCCGAGCCCTGTCAGCTTCTGTGATCCGGTATCTGCCGCATACTCCAATATTTTCTGGCAGGTGTCATAGTCCAGACAGTTACCTGATTCTCTATATTGGATAGTATCGTTTATGAAGTTCTGCACGGTCTGTGGTAAGCCGTTTAAATCCATCCTGTTTCCTTTCCGTGAACTCCCCTTAACCCCTTACTACAATTCCTTCTGTAAAAATATAATGTCTGGGTTGCAAGATAACCTTTCACCCAGACATCATAATACCACAGTACTTTATCACATTACAAGTTTGCTTTGGCAAAAAATACCATGGTCATATAAAATGATGTCGGGGTCAAAAGCCCCCGACTTTGATGCCTGCGGATTGTTCCGTGCTACGCACTCCCACAATCCTACCCAATATTCGCATATCGTAGGATTATCATCCTACTTTTATGCTCATATCGGGGCGGGTCAAAAGGTCTTTCACCCACCTATGAGCAAGCTCATGTGGGCT
>DLZQ01000044.1:2743-7453 GCA_003447295.1 Lachnospiraceae bacterium | reverse complement strand
TAGACCTTTTGACCCTGGCATCAGATAATTTATACCTCATCCTCTGCCCACGCCAGCGCACATTTCACTGCACGATGCCAGCCTTTTAATAGTTGTCGCCGCTGTGTCTCCTCCATCTGCGGTGCAAAGGATGCTCCGATCTGCCAGTTCTCACGGATCTCATCGCGATTCTTCCAATAGCCTACGGCAAGTCCTGCCAGATAAGCCGCTCCCAGAGCTGTCGTCTCGATACATGCCGGGCGACGCACCTGAGTGCTGACGATATCCGCCTGGAACTGCATAAGGAAGTCATTGGCGCTGGCACCGCCGTCCACTTTCAGGCTCTTTAAATCAATGCCGCTGTCCTTCTCCATGGCTTCCAATACATCTGCGGTCTGGTATGCAATAGATTCCAGCGTGGCACGGATGAAATGCTCCTTGGTACAGCCTCTGGTAATGCCGACAATCGTACCTCTGGCATACTGATCCCAGTAGGGAGCTCCCATGCCTGCAAATGCCGGAACGATATAGACACCTGCGGTATCCGGTACATGCTCCGCATACTCCTGGGACTGTGCGGAGGTCTTGAGCATACGCATACTGTCACGGAGCCACTGGATCCCGGCACCGGCCACGAACACGCTGCCCTCCAGGGCATACTCTACGTTTTTGCTCGTGCTGGCGGCAATGGTGGTCAGCAGACCGGAACGGGAAGTAATGGCTTCATGTCCGGTGTTCATTAATAAGAAGCAGCCGGTTCCGTAAGTGTTTTTTACTTCTCCCTGCTCAAAACAGCACTGTCCGAACAGCGCCGCCTGCTGGTCTCCCGCTGCACCGGCAATAGGAATCTCGCCGCCCAGAACGGATGCATCAGTCTTGCCATAGATCTCACTGGAACAGCACACCTTCGGCAACAGACTCTCCGGGATGTTGAAGCGCTTCAGGATTTCCTGATCCCAGCAGAGGTTATGAATATCGAAAAGCATGGTTCGGGAAGCATTGGTATAATCCGTCACATGTACGGCGCCCTTGGTCAGATTCCAGATCAGCCAGGTATCCACCGTACCGAAGAGTAACTCTCCTCTCTCTGCGCGTTCTCTGGCTCCGGGAACATTATTCAGAATCCAGGCGATCTTCGATGCACTGAAGTAGGCATCGGGAATGAGTCCGGTCTTCTCCCGGATGATTTTGTCAAAACCGTCTTTTTTCAATTCCTCGATCATATCGGAAGTCCGGCGGCACTGCCATACAATGGCATTGTATACCGGTTCTCCGGTATTTTTATCCCAGAGGATCGTCGTCTCACGCTGGTTCGTGATGCCGATGGCTTCGATCTGGTCATCCGTGATACCCAGGACTGCCATGCTCTCGATCGCCACTCCCAGCTGGGAGGACCAGATCTCCATGGGATTATGTTCTACCCAGCCGGGCTGGGGATAGATCTGTGTGAATTCCTTCTGTGCCATGGAGCAGATGTTGCCCTGCTTATCAAACAGGATGCAGCGGGAACTGGTGGTACCCTGATCCAGTGCCATGATGTATGTTTTCTTCTGTGTGTTCTGTATATCTCCCATTCTGTTATGTAACCTCCCGTTGTTAATTGACACATATCCCACTCAGATAGGTTTGCGGAAGCCGTTGGGATATGTGTTCATTGCTCTAATTATACGATATCTTTTGTTATCCCCGAAACGACCTGGTTGCCACTATATTGACACCTGTGTCAGCCACATTTTCCAAGATGATATCTCCTACATGGATGGGTGCCGCTACTGTTACATCTGCCAGAGCTTTCATGCAGTCGTCAATCTTCCCTTTTGGAATATCCGATGCTGTCTTCACGGATACCACAGCATCCGGGTATCCTGCCACGCGCACGGTGGATGTCACAATACGCGTAGGGTTGGTCACTTCCTTCTCTCCGTAGGCAGCGCCTCTGGGACAGCGGTTACCGGTCACTATGACACTACTGTCATCTGCGATAGTCACGGTCAGGGCACAACCCACCGGACAGCAGATACAGGTCAATTCTTTTTGTGTTGTATTCTTCTCTGCCATCGTCTCACCCTCTTTTCTGTCGGATATATTCCACTGCGTAGTTTCCTGCCTTTTCCGCTTCTGCGGATACATGGTCCACCAGTTCATGGACGTTGAGCACATTGC
Organism: Lachnospiraceae bacterium; assembly: GCA_003447295.1. GTDB lineage: Bacteria > Bacillota > Clostridia > Lachnospirales > Lachnospiraceae > Acetatifactor > Acetatifactor hominis. The sequence continues at coordinate 5,311 of DLZQ01000044.1, read as the reverse complement.
CGCAGGCGAAGACGCCGGGGACACTGCACTCCAGATTCTCTCCCACTACCGGTCCTCCGGTCTTGCCGTCCATATCCGCTCCTAAGCCCCTGGTCAGTTCGTTCTCCGGGATCAGCCCACAGGACAACAGCAGCGTATCACAGGGAACCTCCCACTCGGATCCGGGGATGGGTTTCCCGTTATCGTCCACTTTAGTCAGGGTCACATCCTCCACACGATCTCTGCCGTGAATCTGTGCCACGGTAGTATTCAGATACAGAGGGATATTGAAATCATCCAGGCACTGGACAATATTACGTTTCAATCCGCCGCTTTGGGGACGAAGCTCCGCCACGCACTGCACTTTGGCACCTTCTAACACCATACGTCTCGCCATGATGAGTCCAATATCCCCGGAACCCAGGATGACTACATTTTTACCTGGCATACGTCCGCGGATGTTTACATAATACTGTGCAGTTCCGGCGCTGTAAATGCCTGCCGGTCTGCTGCCGGGGATATTTAATGCACCGCGGGAACGCTCTCTGCAGCCCATTGCCAGGATCACGGTCTCCGTCTCGATCTCTAACAGGCCGTCCTCTTTGTTCATGGCAGTGACTTTCTTGCGTCCATCAGAAAGCAGGGAAATATTTGTTACCATGGTATTCAGCAGATAAGGGATTTTTGCTTCTTCTGCCATGTCGATATAACGTTCCGCGTATTCCGGTCCGGTCAGTTCCTCCTTGAAAGTATGCAGTCCGAAACCATTGTGGATACACTGGTTCAAAATGCCTCCCAGCTCTCTGTCACGCTCTAAGATCAACACTTTTTCACAGCCTGCTTTTCTGGCAGACAGCGCTGCTGCCAGTCCCGCAGGACCTCCTCCGATGATAACGATATCTTCTGTACGTTTACTCATGGAGTGCCTCCTTTCCGACAGGCTCCTGTGTCCTCTTCCATGTTCCGCCCTCTCCGGGTGCGGTGTCTTTATTTTTACCGACCAGAATCTCCGATCCGGTTCCTTCCTTAGTGATCTGTGCCGGATCGAGGTGCAGTTCTCTCGACAATATCTCCAGCGTCTTCGGGGAACAGAAGCCCGCCTGGCATCTTCCCATGCCGGCTCTGGTGCGGCGCTTGACGCCATCCAAGGTCGTCGCTCCCACTAGGCGGTGAATGGCTGACAGAATCTCTCCCTCCGTCACCAGTTCACAACGGCAGATCACATTGGCAAACGCAGGATTTTCCCGGATCAGGGCTTCTCTCTCCTCTTCCGTGGCAAGTGCCATACTGGGAATGCCTTTTCTGGTGTCAATAAAATCCGCCTTACGTTCTGCGGGATAAATATCTTCAACAATCTGTGCCACATACTCACCGATGGCGGGGGCACTGGTCAGTCCCGGGGATTCAATTCCCGCTACATCGATAAAGCCTGGATGCCCTGCTGCCTCTTCGATGAGGAAATCCGATTTTTCCGCAGGATCTTCGTGCACCAGATGAGCACGCAGTCCGGCAAAAGAAGTGATCGTCTGTCTGCCGTCCAGAGCATCCACACTGTTGCTTCCCAGGTTCAAAACCTTCGCCAGTCCCTCTGCCGTGGTGTCCACATCCTGCTTATCCGGAATATCCTCCGCTGTCGGACCTACCAGCAGATTGCCATGGACAGTAGGCGTTACAAGGATACCTTTACCCATTTTAGAGGGCTGTTGGAAAATAGTGGAATTTACCAGATCACCACAATTTTTGTCCATCAGACGATACTCACCTCTCCTAGGCACGATGCGGATCTTCTCTTCGCAGATCATGTTGTGAATTTCATCCGCATAGACACCTGCCGCATTGATGACGATGGGAGCCTCGAATATCTCACCATCCACCTGCACCTGATACATCCGTCCTTCCTTCGCTGACGGGTTCTCGGTCCATACCGGTCTCTGTTCCACGATAGCTGTCACCTTGTGGTCACGATAGAACTCTACGCCGTTTTCCGCCGCATTTTCCGCCAGGGCAATGTTCAGTCCGAAGGGACATACGATGCCGCCGGTGGGTGCATACAATGCTCCCACGATATTCCGGGAAACCGCCGGCTCCATCGCCCATACTTCTTCCGGAGACAGAAGCTTCAATTCCTTGACCCCATTCTCTATGCCGCGTCTATACAGTTCTTCCAGTCCCGACATGCCGTCTTCTTCAAAACACAGTACCAGGGAACCGTTCCTGCGAAACGGGAAGTCCAGCTTCTTCGACAGTTCCTCCATCATTTCGTTGCCCCGGACATTTAATTTTGCCTTAAGGGTTCCCGGCACCGCATCATACCCCGCATGCACAATGCCGCTGTTTGCCTTGGAAGTGCCTTCGCAGACATCGCTTTTCGCCTCCAGTACAGCGATTCTTAGCTTTCCCTTCGCCAGTTCCCTGGCGATGGCGCAGCCACTGACTCCGGCGCCGATAATGATCACATCATAATCCTTCATAACCTCGCCCTGCCTTTCCTATGTTTACATTTATATGATGTCGGGGCAAAAATCCCCGCCTTTGATGTCTACGAATTGTTTCGTGCTACGCACTCCCACAATTCTACCCAATATTCGC
>DLZQ01000044.1:0-2505 GCA_003447295.1 Lachnospiraceae bacterium | reverse complement strand
GATTATCATCCCACTTTTATGCTCATATCGGGGCGGATCCCAAGGTCTTTCACCCGCTTATGAGCAAGCTCATGCGGGTTTAGACCTTTTGACCCTGACATCATAAAAATTTGTATTTTCCCTTTCCGTATCCTTTTACAGGTACAATAATTTCCGATTCCACCAGTAATTTCAATAGTTCTGAGGCTCTGGATGACTTTAATCCCGTTACTGTTTCCACAATGCTTCTTCCGAAAATTTCTGTGGTGCCACATTTTTCCCATAATAAAATAATATTATTTAGCGTTTTTTCCGTAATTTGCGGTAAACGTTGTTTTAATTTTATATGAATGTCCGCTTTTTCTTCTTGAATGTCCGCTTTTTCTTCTTGAATGTCCGCTTTTTCTGTCTTGGAAAAAATTCCGCTGATATGCATATCCCGGTTACGGAGTTCATTTTTCTCCCCTAGAAGCAGATTACGCAAAAAAAGTTCCAGATACTCCGTTGTTTCATGAACCCCCATTTTCAGATCATTATAATTCGCCCTGACCAACGCATTGCGAAAATACCATGCATTTTCTGCAAATATATCATTACTGGCTTCAAAGCCCAACGTTCGAATATACTTAATGAAAAACACTGCCGTAGTTCTGGTATTTCCTTCTGCAAAAGCATGGATCTGCCACAGTCTGGAGACAAATACCGCCAGATGCCGGATCATTTCCTCTATGCTCAGTCCCTTGTAGCTAAATGCTTTTTCTTCCGAAAGATCATATTCCAACGTTGCCCGGAGTTCAGAAGCACTCCCATATACTACCGATGCTCCATCCAGCACCCATTCTTTTTTTGTAATATTGTAATCCCTGATTTTACCTGCATGTTTATAGATTCCGGTAAAAAGCTTTCGATGAATCGACAGATATTCATTCGGTGTAAAGCTAAAGGCTCTCTCCGACAAAATCTGCGCAATTCTCACAGAAACCTTGTCTGCTTCCTCCGTTCGGTCATTCCGATTCTGCTTCGGGTTTTCCCGATAATAACTATTTAAAAGATCTCCGGCTTCTTCCAACGTAATAAGTCCATCGATATTTTTTACTGCTGTCTCCAGAAGATACTCCGACGGTTTTAATCCATCCACCGCCTGCAGCCCTATTGCCGTACTCCAGGCATATCCCTTGTCTCTTTTGTCCGGTTCCACCTGTCTGATATATTCTTTAAAAGGATCTCTATCCATAGGTTTACCTCCGCCTGTGTCTCTTTTTATTTTACCATATCCCGCAGGAAAACACGACCGAAAACTAGCAACACTCCGTGTAAAATGTAGTCAAAAAAACCGGATAGCGATCGCTCGCCATCCGGTCTTTACTATCCTATTTTTTCTTACTGTCTGTCCGCAGGCTTCACAGTATTCAGATCCACCAGGGTTCCGCCCTCGATCTCCACGCACTTGTCACTGTTTAACTGCAGCCATACGCTGCAGGCATTGGGGTTATATACCTTTTCGTAATCCGCAGAGAACTGTAAACGTTTCGCTGCATCCATATAATCAATGATCTCAATATTGGTGGCGTACCAGATGTCGTCTCTGCCGCCCATGTATTTACAGAAGTTCTCGATCACATCCCAGTTGTCATTATTATCGAACTCGTAGCTGTGCCCCCAGACATACATCAGCTTCAGGTACTGGCTTTTCTTGAAATCAGCAAAAAATTCCGCGTACTCCATCAGCTTCGGATCATTATGATGGCAGGTAGCATGCCACTCCAACGGATCCTTTGGCAGTGCAAAATCCGGAACCGTCTCTACAACTCTGGCATAAGCCACGCCCAGCTGGCGATACAGCTGTTTGATCTCCTCGCTGTAAGAACCGTTGGGATACGCATGTCCCCTGACGATCTGTCCTGTCCATTTCTCCAGACCTTTCCGATCCTCCAGAAGCTCCTGTGCCACTTCCACTAACGGACATCTCTCGATGGTAGGATGCGTCATGGTATGGGTTGCGATCTCATGTCCCGCATACAGCCCTTCCATTTCTTCAAAAGTCATGCGGGGGCGTTCTCCCACCTGACCGTAATTCAGATTAAACGTTCCCTTGATACCATATTTATTGAAAATGTCGATCAGGCGTCTGTCCTGTACCTTACCGTCATCGTAACTCATGGTCAATGCTTTGGCTTTTCCGCCGGGAAAACAAGTATATACTTTCATCTTTTCCATCCTTTTCTACTGTAATTTCTATTGTGGTTTAAAAAATATGGTGATTTTCAACCCACATGTTTTCATCATATTACGGCTGGAACAATTTTGCAACTGATAAGAATCCGGCATTAACCATCTTTAACGTGCAGAACTTTCCATTGCCTTCCTTTCATTCATCCTTTAATATAGTGATGTCGGGGTCAAAAGCCCCCGACTTTGATGCCTACGGATTGTTCCGTGCTACGCACTCCCACGTCTGCGCTCCGCTTCGGTCCGTGCTAAACATGTGCCACTGGCACATAGCACCCTACCCAATATTCGCATATC
>DLZQ01000086.1:48669-49429 GCA_003447295.1 Lachnospiraceae bacterium | reverse complement strand
TATCTGGTCCTGGGGGTCGTTGGACTGGCGATATTTTTCCCGAGAAATGTGGTGATCGTTTCTTTTGCAGTTACAATGCTGGACTATCTGGTGATCATGATGAGCAGCTTTGGACGGCCTTCCGTATGGAGAAATATGGATAAAGCGGGTAAAATAGGAACTACGCTTGGCTCCTTTGTTATTGTGGGAGTGTCTGTATTTGCCATGATATTTGAATTGCTCAGAAGTTACGAGGAACAACGAAAGCAATTGCTGAGTCTGAGTGAGGATCTGAACTTTGCAGCGAACCATGATCCTCTGACCAAACTGTATAACCGGCGCTATCTTGTAAATCAGGTGAATGAATGGATATGCAAGCCGGGCAAGAACTTCTGGATCGTATTGATGGATGTAGATGATTTCAAGGCAGTCAATGATACCTATGGGCATGGATACGGTGATGATGTACTGCGGGAAGCCGGCAGACTGATGCTGGAAGAAATGATGGGAAAAGGAATCGCGGCCCGGTTCGGCGGCGAGGAGTTTATGCTGGTGTTTGAACGGGATGATCGGGAACAAGTGTTACATTCATTCCGGAATATCCAGGAAGGCTTAAAGAGATATTCCCAGAATACCAGACAGACAGATATTACCATCAGCGGTGGAATGGAGCGTTATGAGGCTGATAAACAGCTGGATCTATTGTTTACCTCTGTGGACCGGAAATTATATACTGCCAAAAATAACGGTAAAAACCGTATTGTAGAATAGGTTTAAAATA
>DLZQ01000086.1:13351-48393 GCA_003447295.1 Lachnospiraceae bacterium | reverse complement strand
TATGATAAGACCCGTGTGATTTTATAAAAATTTTATAATTTCACACGGTTTTTTTATTGAGGAGATTATATTGAGGAGAATGTTATGGAAAAATTGAAACCGAAGCTTTTCTCTGTGATGAAAAGCTACACGAAAGAACAGTTTGTAAAAGATGTGATCGCAGGTATCATTGTAGCGATTATTGCCCTGCCCTTATCCATTGCACTTGCACTGGCTTCCGGAGTAACGCCTGAAAAAGGTATTTACACCGCCATTACGGCAGGCTTTGTGATCTCTTTCTTAGGTGGCAGCCGTGTACAGATCGCAGGCCCTACTGCGGCATTTGCCACTATTGTTGCAGGAATTGTAGCGAAGAACGGGATGGACGGTCTGATCATAGCGACATTGTTAGCGGGTGTGATCCTGATCCTGATGGGTTTCTTACGACTTGGCAATCTGATCAAGTTTATACCCTATACGATCACCACCGGTTTTACTTCCGGTATTGCTGTGACAATCTTTATCGGACAGATCAAGGACTTCCTGGGACTGACCATTGTCAGCGAAGAGCCGCTGATCGAGACCATGGATAAACTGAAAGCAGTATTTCAGTTCATCTCCACCACAAATTTGCAGGCACTGCTTGTAGGTGTGATCAGTCTCCTGATCCTGATCCTGTGGCAGTATCTGCCGGGATTTTGCAAGAAGATTCCCCCTTCTCTGATCGCGGTACTGGTGGGAAGTGCCATGGTAGCACTGCTTAACATGAATGTTAATACAATTGGAGATCTGTATGAGATTTCCAATAAGCTTCCGTCAATTTCTCTGCCCGCTTTCAGCCTGAAAACGGTACAGAACGTCCTGCCGGATGCTTTTACCATCGCGATTCTGGCGGCCATTGAGTCATTGCTTTCCTGCGTGGTAGCGGACAGTATGGTGAACAGCAGACATCGTTCCAATATGGAACTGATCGCCCAGGGTGCCGGCAACATTACTTCTGCATTGTTCGGCGGAATCCCCGCCACCGGTGCCATCGCGAGAACTGCTGCCAATGTGAAAAACGGCGGACGTACCCCTATTGCCGGTATGGTGCATTCCGTGACTCTTTTGTTGATTCTGGTAGTACTGATGCCATATGCGGCACTGATCCCCATGCCCACCATTGCAGCTATTCTGTTCATGGTGGCTTACAATATGTGCGACTGGCGTAAATTTGTAGGTCTGTGCAAGACCGCACCCAAGAGTGACATTATCGTTCTGGTGACCACATTTGTACTGACTGTTGTATTCGATCTGGTAGTAGCGATTGAGGTAGGTATTTTATTGGCAGCCATTCTGTTCATGAAGCGTATGAGCGATGTGACGGAAGTGGAAGGCTGGAAATACGTGGATGAGGATGATGATGCGGACAGTCTGTCCTTAAGAGTCGTACCTCACAACACCATGGTCTACGAAGTGAGTGGTCCTTTATTTTTCGGTGCAGCGGACAAAATCCTGAAGATCACATTAGATGAGAAGATGAACTGCCTGGTACTGCGTATGCGCAGTGTGAGCGCCATTGATGCCACAGCTATGCATAATCTGGAGCAGTTATATGCAGACTGTAAGAAGAAAAACATCCAGATCATTCTGTCCCATGTAGGGGAACAGCCCATGCATGTCATGGAGAAGAGCGGATTCTTAGATAAGGTGGGCAGAGAAAATGTCTGTGCCCATATTGATGATGCACTGGAACGTGCAGCAAAGCTGCAGTAAGTGTGAAAAACTATCATTTTTCATAGGGGTTCTTTAATTTACAACCTCAATATTTTGTGCTAAGATAGATGCGGATACGCAAGCTTTTGCGTGTCCGCTTTGTCGTGGATCCTTTTTACAGAACAGGAGAAGATCATGGCTGAATTGACACCAATGATGCAAAAATATATGGAGACCAAGGAGCAGTATAAGGACTGCATCCTTTTTTATCGTCTGGGAGATTTCTATGAAATGTTTTTCGACGATGCGCTGGTGGCTTCCAAAGAACTGGAGATCACACTGACGGGAAAAAGCTGTGGCCTGGAGGAACGTGCGCCCATGTGCGGTATTCCTTACCATGCCGTGGAAGGCTATCTGTCCAAACTGGTAAGCCGCGGCTATAAAGTAGCTATCTGTGAACAGGTGGAGGATCCGAAGCTTGCCAAGGGACTGGTGAAGAGGGAAGTGATCCGTGTGGTGACACCCGGTACCAACTTAAACGTACAATCACTGGAAGCCGGCAAAAATAATTATCTGCTGAGCATCGCCTATACTTCGGACGGTATCGGTATCTCCGCTGCAGATGTAACTACCGGTGATTATTATGTGACGGAAGTTGAAGATCTGAAAAAATTAAATGATGAACTGATGAAGTACGAACCTTCTGAGATCATCTGCAACGAGGCATTTTTAGTCAGTGGCTTTGATGTGAATGACTTAAAGTCCCGCTTACATATCTCCGTCAATGCGCTGGAATCCCATATGTTCGATGATGACGGGTGCAGACGGATCCTTATGAAGCATTTTAAGGTAAATACGCTGATCGGACTTGGCGTCGAAGAATTCCCTACGGGACTTTTAGCGGCGGGAGCACTGTTGCAGTATCTGTATGATACACAGAAGACGGATCTAGAGCATTTTACCCATATTTATCCCTATCTTACCAGCAAATATATGCTGCTGGACAGTTCCACCAGAAGAAATCTGGAACTGACGGAGACCCTCAGAGAGAAGCAGAAGAGAGGTTCACTTTTGTGGGTGTTAGACAAGACGAAGACTGCCATGGGCGCCAGGCTTCTGCGCAATTATATAGAACAGCCATTGATTGAGAAGGATGAGATGGAGAAACGTCTGGATGCTATCCAGGAGCTGAATCAGGACTCTATCTCCAGGGATGAGATCCGGGAATACTTAAATCCCATCTACGATCTGGAGCGACTGCTCAGTAAGGTGACTTATAAGACTGCAAATCCCAGAGATCTGATCGCATTTCGGAATTCCCTGGAGATGCTGCCGCCTATTAAGACGGTGTTGTCTGCATTTGAAAAAGAAGAACTTGTGGAAATCCGGGAGCAGATTGACGGACTGGAGGACATCTATCAGCTGATCGATGAAGCGATCATTGAAGAACCGCCGATCTCCATAAGGGAAGGTGGAATGATCAAAGATGGGTTCGATGAGACCATAGACAGACTGCGAAGCGCCAAGCATGACGGAAAACAGTGGCTGGCACAGTTAGAGGAAGAAGACAGAGAACGTACCGGGATCAAGAATCTGAAGATCAAATATAACAAAGTATTCGGTTATTATTTCGAGGTGACCAATTCTTACAAGGATCTGGTGCCGGAGGACTATATCCGCAAGCAGACTCTGGCAAATGCGGAACGATATACCACACCGCGGTTGAAAGAATTGGAGGACACTATCTTAAATGCGGAGGACAAGCTCCAGACGCTGGAATATGATGTGTTCTGTAGAATAAGGGATACCATTGCTCAGGAACTGGTCCGCATCCAGAACACCGCGAAAGCGATTGCAAAGCTGGATGTGTATGCGTCCCTGTCGTTGGTTTCGGAGCGCAATCATTATGTACGTCCGAAGTTAAATGAAAAGGGTGTTATTGACATCAAGGACGGAAGACACCCTGTGGTGGAACAGATGATCACCAATGATATGTTTATTGCCAATGACACTTATCTGGATAATGGCAGTCATTGTATCAGCGTCATTACCGGTCCCAATATGGCAGGTAAGTCCACATACATGCGTCAGACGGCACTGATCGTACTGATGGCGCAGATCGGGTGCTTCGTCCCTGCCAGAACCGCTAATATTGGTATTGTAGACCGGATCTTTACCCGTGTGGGAGCTTCGGATGATCTGGCCAGCGGTCAGTCCACTTTCATGGTGGAGATGAATGAGGTGGCGAATATCTTACGGAATGCCACTTCCAAGAGCCTTCTGATCTTAGACGAGATCGGAAGAGGTACTTCCACTTTTGACGGACTGAGCATTGCCTGGGCAGTGATCGAACATATCAGCAACCGCAAGCTTTTAGGAGCCAAGACGCTGTTCGCCACCCATTACCATGAGCTGACCGAGCTGGAAGGCAAAATGAATAATGTGAACAACTATTGCATTGCTGTGAAGGAATGTGGCGACGATATCGTGTTCTTACGTAAGATTGTAAAGGGCGGTGCGGACAAGAGCTACGGCATCCAGGTAGCAAAGTTGGCAGGAGTGCCGGATATGGTCATTGACCGTGCCAAGGAGATCGTGGAACAGCTGTCGGACAATGATATTACGGAAAAGGTGCAGAGCATCGCTATCGATAATAAAAACGATGGCAAGGCAAAAAAACAGCCCAAATACGATGAGGTGGATCTGGCACAGATGTCTCTGTTCGACACTGTGACGGATGAGGATATTCTGAAGGAACTGATGGAGATTGAGGTGACGACTCTGACCCCGTTAGATGCACTGAACACCCTGTACCGGTTACAGAATAAGCTAAAGAACCGCTGGAACGGTTAGTTATAAGGGAAAGGCATAGGTAGATATATGGGAATACATGTACTGGACTCCCGGACGATCGACAGGATCGCTGCCGGTGAGGTGGTAGAACGACCTGCCAGCGTGGTGAAAGAGCTGGTGGAAAATGCCATAGATGCCGGTTCCACGGCGATTACGGTAGAGGCAAAAGAAGGTGGTATTGAGTTCATCCGTGTGACGGATAACGGCTGCGGCATTGAACGGGAACAGCTTCCCACAGCGTTTCTGCGGCATGCCACCAGCAAAATCGAAGATGCGGATGATCTGAACCATATCGCAAGCCTTGGCTTCCGTGGTGAGGCTCTGTCCAGTATCGCGGCGGTGTCCCGTGTGGAGATCATCACCAAGAGAAAGGAAAATCTCACCGGAACCCGCATGGTGTTAGAGGGGGCAAAGGAACAGTCCATCGATGAGATCGGCGCACCGGACGGTACCACATTTCTCATGAGGAATCTGTTTTTCAATACGCCGGTCCGTCGGAAATTTTTAAAACAGCCTGCCACGGAGGGCAGTTATATCACGGATCTGATGGAACATCTGGCACTGTCCAGACCGGATATCTCTTTCAAATTCGTACTGGGGAATCAGACCAGATTCCATACCTCCGGAAATGGTGATCTGCGAGAAGTCATCTACCGGATCTACGGCAGAGAGATCGCTGCACAGCTGGTACCGATCCAGATGGAAGAAAACGGCATTAAGGTAGAAGGGTATCTGGGCAAACCGGTGCTGGTGCGTTCCAACCGCAATTTTGAGATCTATTTTATCAACGGTCGCTTTATCCGCAGTGGTGTGATCGCCAAAGCCATTGAAGAAGGTTATAAGCAGTATCTGATGCAGCATAAATTTCCGCTGTGCGTGCTGCATATTACGATGGATACGGAGACCGTGGATGTGAACGTACATCCCTCTAAAATGGATGTGCGGTTCTCCGATGGCATGGCATTTGCCAGAATGCTGAGCGAGAAGATAGCAACAACCCTGCGGAACCGGGAAATGATCCCGGATGCTTCCTTAGAGGATGAAAAATCCATTCAGAAAAAGGAGCAGGAAGACAGAAAAGCTTCCTGGAAGGAGCATACGCCGGAGGTGTTTGAGAAAAAAAGAGAAGAAAGCTACCGCGTCATGGAGGCTGCCAAATATGAAGCGGTACCGAAAGACCGGAGGGAATTTATACAGAAGCCGATCTGGCAGGAGGCACATGCAGGCATACAGACCAGTATCCGTAAACCGGAGTCTATAAGTGCGCGGGCAGAGGAACCAAACCCGGTAACCGCAGCAACGCCTGAAACGAAAGAGGACGATTTCTTCGTGGAGGCAGCACCGCTGGAGCCAAGGGCTGAGACTTCATCAGAGCCTGTTATCTGCCCGGAGACCGCTGAGGTAATCGAGCCGAAGGAAGATAGTCCTGCGCAGACACAGCCGGAAGATAAGGAACCTGAGGTGAAGGCTGTTCAGCAGATGAATCTGTTTGAAGAGAAACTGTTATCTGTGCAGAATCGCAGCCGCTACCGTATCATCGGACAGGTCTTCGATACCTACTGGTTGATCCAGTTCGAGGATAAGCTGTTCATCATTGACCAGCATGCGGCCCATGAGAAGGTGAAATACGAACGTCTGATGAAGCAGTTCCATGAAAAAAGTGTGATATCCCAGCGCCTGATGCCGCCCATCATTGTAAGTCTCACGGGACAGGAGGAAAGCATTCTTCACACCTATGAGGATGCCTTTTCACAGCTTGGATTTGAGATCGAAGCCTTCGGCGGCAACGAATATGCCCTGCGAAGTGTTCCGGTGGACCTCTACGGGTGCAGCGAGAGAGAACTGTTTTTAGCGGTGCTTGATGAACTGTCCCAGGAGACCGGCAACCGCGGAAGCTTCCAGGTCATCGAGGAGAAGATCGCATCCATGTCCTGCAAGGCAGCTGTTAAAGGTAACAACCGATTAAGCCTTCAGGAGGCGGATCAGCTGATCGATGAACTTCTGACACTGGATAACCCCTACAACTGTCCCCACGGCAGACCTACCATCATTGCCATGACGGAGACTGACCTGGAGAAGAAATTTAAGAGGATTGTATAATGCGTTTACTGATCAAACAACGAGTATTTTCCTGGACAGATTCTTATGACGTCTATGACGAAAATGAAAATGCAAAATATTTTGTAAAGGCGGAGTTTTTTTCCTTAGGACATCAGCTGCATGTATATGACAGAAACAATCGTGAACTGGGTGTTATCAGACAGCGGCTGTTGACCCTGCTCCCGGCATTTGAAATCGAAATTAACGGACAGATAAGGGGCGAGATCCGCAAGCAGTTCTCCTTTTTCAAGCCAAGGTACGAGATCGATTACAACGGCTGGCGCGTGGAGGGAGATTTCCTGGGATGGGATTACGATGTGTACAGCGGATGCAGCAGTATCATTCATATCTCTAAGGAACTGTTCCGTTGGGGAGATACCTACACGATTAACTTTGCGGATCCGAAGGATGAACTGGAAGGGCTGATGTTAGTCATCGCCATTGATGCGGCAAACTGCACCCAGAATAATAATGGATAATGTGTAAGGAAGAAGAATTATGTCGGTAACACAATCTATAAAAAGACCGCTGGTCGTACTGACCGGTCCCACCGCAGCAGGCAAGACGAAATTGTCCATTGCGCTGGCAAAAACCATAGACGGAGAGATCCTATCGGCAGATTCCATGCAGGTATATAAACATATGGATATCGGTTCCGCCAAGATCCGCCCGGAGGAAATGCAGGGAGTGCCCCATCATCTGATCGATATATTGGAGCCGTGGGAAGAATTTAATGTGGTGGTATTCCAGAAACGGTGTCTGGAATGCATGGAACAGATCTATGACAGGGGACATATTCCCATTCTGGTGGGAGGCACCGGGTTCTATATTCAGGCGGTACTTCGGGGGATTGATTTTACAGAGAACGAAGAGAATACTGAATATCGGGAAAAAATGGAACAGCTTGCGAAAGAAAAGGGACCGGAAGTACTACATGACATGCTCAGAAAAATTGATCCGGTTTCAGCAGATAACATTCATGCAAACAATATCAAGCGAACCATCCGTGCACTGGAATATTATGAATTGACCGGGGAACCGATCTCTACTCATAATGAACGAGAAAAAGAACGGACGAGTCCATATAATTTCAGCTATTTTGTCCTGACGGATGACAGAGAAAAGCTGTATGCGCGGATCGAAACCCGCATTGATGAAATGCTGTCGGAAGGACTGGTGGAGGAAGTCAGAAGCCTGAAAACAAAAGGCTGTCACAGAGGAATGGTATCCATGCAGGGACTGGGGTACAAAGAGATCCTGGAGTACCTGGACGGAGAATGCAGCCTGGAGGAAGCGGTGTATACTCTGAAGCGGGACACCAGGCATTTTGCCAAGAGACAGCTGACCTGGTTCCGCAGGGAGAACGAAGTTACCTGGCTGGATAAACAGCAATTTGACTATGACGAAGAGAAAATTTTAGAATATATGATAAAGGAATTAGGAGAAAAAGGGATCTATGAAAAACAGCAATAACAGCAATGAAGAAATGTATCTTTCCATGGGGATCAGTAAGACGGTATATGACTATGGATGTGCCATTGAGAAAAGTCTGCGGGAGCGTTTTGACGAGGTGGACCGGAATGCGGAGTATAATCAACTAAAGGTGGTAAAAGCCATGCAACAGCATCAGGTAAGTGAAGCCTGCCTGCTGGGTACTACCGGCTACGGATATAATGACCTGGGAAGGGATACTCTGGAAGCAGTATATGCAGCAACCTTCCATACGGAGGATGCCCTGGTGCGTCCCCAGATCACCTGCGGTACCCACGCACTGGCACTGGCTCTGATGAGCAATTTAAGACCCGGAGACGAGCTGTTGTCCCCCGTAGGCAAGCCGTATGATACTTTGGAGGAAGTCATCGGCATCCGCCCTTCGAAGGGGTCTCTGGCAGAATACGGTGTAACTTATCGCCAGGTAGACCTGCTGCCGGACGGAAGCTTTGATTATGATAAGATCCGTGAAAACATTAATGACAAGACCCATCTGGTAACGATCCAGAGATCCAAGGGATATCAGACCAGACCGACCCTGTCGGTACAGCAGATCGGTGACCTGATCGCTTTTATCAAAGGCATCAAGCCGGATGTGATCTGCATGGTGGATAACTGCTACGGAGAATTCGTGGAGACGATAGAACCCTCCGATGTGGGTGCGGATATGATCGTGGGATCTCTCATCAAAAATCCCGGCGGCGGACTGGCTCCCATCGGCGGTTATATCGCCGGTAAAAAGGAATGCGTGGAAAATGCGGCATACCGGCTGACTTCCCCGGGACTCGGTAAGGAAGTAGGAGCATCTCTTGGCATTCTGAAGGATTTTTATCAGGGATTTTTCCTGGCGCCTACCGTGACGGCTGGTGCATTAAAGGGAGCGATCTTTGCAGCAAATATCTATGAAAAATTAGGCTTTGCGGTAGTACCGAACGGTACAGAGAGCAGACATGATATTATCCAGGCGGTAACGTTTGGACAGCCGGAAGGCGTCATCGGCTTCTGTCAGGGAATCCAGGCAGCGGCTCCGGTAGACAGCCATGTGACGCCGGAACCCTGGGATATGCCGGGATATGATGCACAGGTCATCATGGCGGCAGGGGCATTTGTATCCGGATCCTCCATTGAACTGTCAGCAGACGGTCCCATTAAGCCTCCCTATGCCGTATATTTTCAGGGTGGACTGACCTGGCAGCATGCCAAGTTCGGCATTCTGAAATCCCTGCAGGCGTTGCTTAAGAAGGGAATCGTGACAGAAGAACAGATAAGGCTGGCAATATAGAACCTGCCGGGGAATACGAATCCTGTAGAAAAAGCGCAAAATAAAATCCACTAAATTTGTGTACAGAAGAAGCTTTTTGTGATAGTATAAAAAGACGTATGGAAGATGGGACTTATGGGGAGACCCGGACGGATACAGAGAGTACACAAGAAAAGAAAGAAGAGGAAATGCCTTGAAGAGAATTAATTGGGTATTGATTGTCCTGGTACTGATCGGATTTGTGATCGGCAGATTTATAGGAACTTATTTTGACGGTACTTTTCTGAATTACGGACAGAATTTTGGACTCAGCAGCCCGGTTGAACTGAATCTCGGTTTTATCATTCTTACCTTCGGACTGGAGTTTAACATTACCATTGCCAGCGTGATCGGTGTGATCATTGCTTTTGTGGTATACCGTTTTATCCGTTAGAGAACATACGTCGGAGAAGGCAGAAGGAGACTTATGCCTGCAAAATTAACACAACATGTAACGGATTTACAGCTGCCTTATGAGAGATTCTTAAACTTCGGACCGGAGAACCTTACGGAAGCGGAGCTTCTGGCAGTTATCCTGCGAACCGGAACCAAAGACTCTTCCGCATTGGAACTGGCGGAGAAGGTTCTGGCACTGGCAAAATATCCCAGGGAGGGACTTTTGGGCCTACACGACGTAAGCGTGGAGGAACTGACACAGATTCGTGGGATCGGCGTAGTGAAAGCAGTGAAATTAAAATGCATCGCCGAATTATCCAATCGTATGAGCCGGGCGAGGGCAAGCACCGGGATCTGTTTTACCAGAGCGGATATGGTGGCGGAATATTTCATGGAGAAGCTGCGCCATAAGGATACAGAGTGTGTATATCTGCTCTGCCTGGATGCAAAAGGACAGCTGATCCGGGAGAAAAAACTGTCGGACGGCTGTGTGAACATGGCACTGATATCTCCCAGAGAGATATTTTTAGAAGCATTGAAAGACAAAGCGGTGAATATTATCCTTGTGCATAATCATCCAAGCGGTGATCCAACGCCCAGCAGAGCGGACAGAGAACTTACCGACAACGTGGCCGGAGCGGGAGAACAGATGGATATTCCACTGTTAGACCACATTATTATCGGGGATAACAGGTATACTAGCTTTAAAGAACAAAAATTATTGAGATGATAGAAGAAAGGAAAACGACAGTGGCAAACAACGCATTCGGTATCGATCTCGGTACCAACAACATAAAGATCTATAATCGCAATGATGACAATATTATGATCGAGAAGAATATGATTGCCATCGAGAATAAGAATACTTTATTTGCTTACGGCAACTCCGCATTTGAAATGTATGAGAAGGCTCCCGGCAATATTCATATTTCTTATCCACTTTCCAACGGAGTGATCGCAGATATTAAGAATATGGAGACGCTGGTGAAGTATTTTATCGGAGATCTGCAAAAAGGCAATACCAAGCCTTCCGATTTCTTCATTGCGGTGCCGACGGATGTTACCGAGGTGGAGAAGAGAGCTTTCTACGATCTGATCAAGGGTGCCAATGTGAAGGCGAAGAAGATCATGGTAGTGGAAAAGGCAGTTGCGGACGGTCTGGGACTGGATATCGATGTGAAAAATTCCCAGGGTGTGCTGGTGGTAAATGTCGGTTATGAGACCACGGAGATCTCCATCCTGTCTTTGGGCGGTATCGTATTAAGCCGTCTGATCAAGGTGGGAGGTATGAAATTCGACGATGCCATCCGTGCGGCGGTCAGAAGAGAATTCTCACTGATCATCGGTGGCAAGACCGCGGAGAATGTGAAGATTGCTCTGAAAGAACTGGAAGAAGAGGGTAAGGGTGCCATTGTATACGGCAGAGATATTGTAACCGGTCTTCCGGTAGAACGTGAGATTCCCACGAAAATGGTGGACGAGTCCTTGGAAGAGCATTTCAACACGATCATTGATAACGTAAAAGTAATCTTAGAGAGGACTCCTCCCGAACTGGCAGCGGATATTTATCGTCACGGCATTTATCTGACCGGCGGCGCATCCCAGGTGAGCCATTTAGCGGAGAGACTGGCAACTGGTACCGGATTGCACGTTAATGTGGCAGAGAATCCTCTGACCAGCGTGGCAACGGGACTTGCCAAGATCATCAAGGATGATAACTATAAAACTGTAGCTTACGCAATTGAAGGGATGAGTAAATGAGCCCAGTCGTAAAAAGAAAAGGGGAGAGGTTTACTTTACCGAGTAAATATCTCCTTTTTATTTTAACTATCCTGTGTACTGTTATGATGTTGGTGACCTTCGGGACCAATGTGTTTAACCGCCCGTTTAACCGTGTGGTGGGATATGTGATCGTTCCCTTTGAACAGGGTATCGCCAAGGCGGGAGAATGGTTATCGAACCGTTCGGATGAACTGGTGCAGATCCGCACGCTTTTAGCGGAGAACAGCGCCCTGAAGGAACAGGTGGCATCCCTCACGGAGGAGAACACCCTGCTGCAGCAGGATAAATATGAACTGAATGAATTAAGAGGCTTATTGGAGCTGGATGAGGAATACGGAGATTATAATAAGATCGGAGCCAGGATCATCAGCAGAGATTCCGGGAACTGGTATTCCTCCTTTGTCATCGACAAGGGTTCCAATGACGGACTTGCAGATGATATGAATGTGATCGCCGGAGGCGGACTGGTAGGACGGATTACCTCTGTGGGACCAAACTGGTCCAGGGTGACATCGATCATTTCCGATAATTCCAATGTCAGCGGTATGACGCTGGCAACAGGGGATAATCTTATTGTATCCGGAGATTTACAGCTGATGGCGCAGGGAGTGATCTCTTTCAGCAAGCTGGTAGACAGTCAGGATGCGGTCGTAGAGGGAGATAAGGTCGTAACCTCCGATATCAGTGACAAATATCTGCCCAATATCCTGATCGGTTATATCAGCACCATCAACAAAGATACAAATAATCTGACCAAATCCGGATATCTGACTCCGGTGGTGGATTTTGAACATCTGAGCGAAGTGCTTGTCATTACAGACAAAAAGCAGCAGGTTCCGGGAGGAGGCACAGATGGAGAATAACAGCAGTATTCTACGCAAGATTGTGGTTGTGTTACTGATCCTTGTATTCTTTATCCTGCAGTGCAGTGTGTTTAACAGTCTGGCGTTAGGTGGCATCATTCCCAATCTGATGATCATTCTGACTTCTTCTTTCGGATTCATGAGAGGGGAGAAGGCGGGACTTCTGATCGGGTTTGCCTGTGGGCTTTTATGTGATATTTTTTTTGGCAGTTTTCTTGGATTTTATGCCATGGTCATGATGTACATAGGCTTTGTGAACGGAAAATTCTGCCGGATCTTTTATCCGGAAGACATCAAACTGCCACTGGCACTGATCGTCGTAAGTGATATTTCTTATGGATTAATTTGCTATATTCTGATGTTCCTGTTGAGAGGGCGTTTTTATTTCCCATATTATTTTACCAAAGTGATCCTTCCGGAGGCACTTTACACCATCGTTGTTACGATTATTTTGTATCCTCTGATTTTGAAGATCAATCAGAAGCTGGAGGAGAAGGAAAAAAGGAGCGCACAGAAATTTGTTTCGTGAAATCAAAGATCACATTATAAATATTGTGACCAGCAGACTGACAGTGTTGGCGATTTTATTTGTTTTTTTCGCCGGAGTGCTTGTTTATCGCTGCTTTAATCTGCAGATCGTAAACGGCAAAGAATATCTGAATGATTTTATTCTCCAAATTGAGAAGACCAGAGATATTTCCAGTACCAGAGGCCGTATTTTAGACCGCAACGGCAATGTCCTTGCGGAAAATGAGCTGGCGTACTCCGTGAAGATCGAGGATGTATTTGAATCCAGCCGGAATAAGAATGCCAAGGTGAACGATGTAGTATATCGTCTGATCAAACTGATCGAGAAAAACGGGGACAGTGTGATCACAGATTTTAAGATCGTGATCGATGAGGACGGTGATTTCACTTATTCGGTGGATGGTACGGCGCTGCTCCGTTTCCAGGCGGACGTACTTGGATACAAGACCGTCGACAAGCTGTCAGAGGAAGAAAAGGCCATGACTGCCCAGGAACTGATGGAATACTTAAGCCGTGCCAAGGGCTTTGCCATCGGTCAGTACGAGGATCCTGAGGACAATAAGACTGTCTTTGTACCCGGAAAGGGTTATACGAAGGAAGAGTGGCTGCAGATGGTGACCATCCGGTATGCCATGAATCTGACCTCTTTCCGTAAATACGTGGGAACCACTGTGGCGACCAATGTCAGTGAGGAGACGGTAGCCGTCATCATGGAGAATTCCGACCAGTTAGACGGTGTCTCCATTGTGGAAGACACGGTGAGACATTATATAGACAGTAAATATTTTGCACATGTGCTGGGATATACCGGCAAGATTTCTTCCGATGAACTGACGGAATTAAACGCGCAGGTCGTAGCGGAAGGCGGAAGTGAAGACTCGTATACTATCAATGATGTGGTAGGTAAGAGCGGTATGGAAGCCTATATGGAGACAACGCTGCAGGGTACCAAGGGCAGTGAGAAAGTGGTGGTAGATGTTACCGGTAAGGTGATCACCATTTTGGAGCGTAAAGAGGCACAGCCGGGAGCGGATGTCTACCTGAGCATAGACAAGGATCTTACAGAAGCGGTTTATAATATTGTGGAGCAGAAGCTTGCCGGTCTGGTAGCCAGCAAGATCATCAATGCCAAAGAGTTTAATCTGCCGGAAAATGCGAAAAGCTCTTCCATCAAGATACCCATCTACGATGTGTATTTTGCCATGATCAATAACAATATTCTGAACAGAAAGCACTTTGAAGCAGAGGACGCAAAAGAGACGGAGCAGGCTGTATACGCAGCTTATCTGGAATATAAACAGGGTGTTTACGATAAACTGACATACGAACTTACGGACGGGGCAACACCGTACAATAAACTATCCAAGGAGTATCAGGTCTACCAGAGCAACATTGTGAGCCTCCTTAGGGAGAATGGCGTGATCATGAAAGAACTGGTGGATGATAACGATGCCACACAGAATGCCTGGGCAAAGGAAGAGGTCATCTCTTTGAAGGAATACCTTCAGTATTGCATTGCTATGAACTGGATCGATGTCAGCAAGCTGGAACTGAATGATAAATATTCCGATTCCGCAGAGGTGTATGACAAACTGTTGGATTACATCATTGATGAGGTGGACCATACATCGGAATTTCAAAAACGTTTTTATAAATATATGTTGTTAAATGATAAGATCACCGGCAGACAGATCTGCATGCTCTTATGCGAACAACAGGTGGTGGATATTCCTGCGGAAGATGAGGAAGCTCTGTATTCCGGAAAAATGTCGGCATATCAGTTCATGATGAACCGGATCAATAATCTGGAGATCACACCGGCACAGCTGGCGCTGGATCCCTGCAATGCCTCTGTGGTAATTACGGATGTCAATACGGGTGACGTCCTTGCCATGGTATCTTACCCCGGCTATGACAACAATAAAATGGCCAATACCGTGGATGCGGAATACTATGCGCAGCTGAATGCGGACAAGTCCAGCCCTCAGCTGAATTTTGCCACACAATACAAGGCAGCGCCCGGATCTACATTCAAGATAGTGTCTGCTACGGCAGGGCTGATGGAGAATGTGATCAATCTGCAGACCAAAGTGAACTGTGTCGGAACCTTTACTGAGATCACACCATCTCCCAGATGCTGGAGGATCTCCGGACATGGTTATGAGAATGTAACATCAGCCATCAAAGATTCCTGTAACTATTTCTTCTACAATGTCGGCTATCAACTGGCTACAAGAAGTGGAACTTATAATGAGGAAGAAGGTCTGGATACTTTAAGTAAATATGCGGATCTGTATGGATTGACGGATAAGTCCGGCGTGGAGATTGGCGAATATGCTCCGGATGTGTCTACCAAGGACCCGGTACGTTCCGCTATCGGACAGGGCAGCAACAGCTATACGACGGTAGGACTCGCCAGATATGTTACTACCATTGCCAACAGCGGTACCTGCTATAATCTGACCCTTTTAGATAAGACCACAGATTCCCAGGGGAATCTGCTGAAGGAATATCATGCAGAGGTGCGGAATCAGATCGATCTGCCGCAGGAATACTGGAATGCTTTCCATCTGGGAATGCGTCAGGTGGTGGAGAATAAAAAATATTTCAGCGATCTGGCGGTAAATGTGGCAGGTAAGACCGGTACGGCAGAGCAGACCGCGTCCAGACCAAACCACGCGCTGTTTATCTGTTATGCACCGTATGAGAATCCGGAGATCGCTATTGCGACCCGAATTCCCTTCGGATATTCTTCCGACTATGCGGCACAGTTCACCAGAGACATTATTAAGTATTATTACGGACTGGCAGAAGAGGATGATCTGATCACCGGTACGGCAGATGCACTGGATAATGCGGTATCGAACGAGATGTGATCCTATTCGCAAAAGGAAAGCTTCAAAGAAGCGATTATGCGAATGTGGGACTCCGGATAGATAAATTAAAAAGACAGGTATAGAACATGAAAGATGCAGTATTGATTAAAAGTTTTCCAAATGGTATTACGCTTTTGATGAGAGAGGATGCTTCCATGGAGGAAATTTTACAGGAACTTACGGTAAAATTTACAGAAGCAAGGAATTTTTTCGGAAGCTCCACCATGGCACTGTCTATGGAGGGGCGGAAGATGACAGAAGCAGAAGAAATTCTGATTTTGGATACCATCCGCGTTAACAGTAATGTCAGGATCGCCTGTATTGTCGGACATGATGACGATACCAATAAAAATTTCATCAAGGCACTTCAACATATGGATAAAAAGCTGTCCGGTACGGAAGGAGGACAATTCTATAAAGGAACTCTGAAGAACCGGGAAGTGATCGAGACGGAGAACAGCATTGTGGTGCTGGGGGATGTCTATCCGGGAAGTGCAGTGTTTTCTGCAGGCAACATTATCATTCTGGGAGGCCTGTATGGCGAAGCTTATGCCGGAGGAGACGGCAGAGAAGATGCCTATATCGTAGCGCTTGAAATGGAGCCGGAAAGATTAAAAATCGGCGATTTCAAATATAAAACCAATGCGAAACAGTTGAAATGGGGAATACACCCCAAAGTACAACCGAAAATTGCACACCTGAAGGGTGGGAAGATCGTATTTGATCCCCTTACAAAAGAATTACTGGGTGCCTTTTAACAGGATCCAGGGGACGACAAAATAAAACAGGAGGAATCCAATATGGAACAAAATGTTTCCACGGAGAAGAAAAGCTCCGAAGTCATTGTCGTCACTTCAGGAAAAGGCGGTGTAGGTAAGACCACTACATCTGCAAATGTCGGAACAGGTCTTGCAAAGGCGGGCTGTAAAGTCTGCCTCATCGATACGGATATAGGACTGCGCAATCTCGATGTTGTCATGGGACTGGAGAACCGTATCGTATATAATCTGGTGGATGTGGTAGAAGGTAACTGCCGCATCAAGCAGGCATTGATTCGTGATAAGAGACATCCCGGACTCTATCTGATGCCTTCGGCACAGACCAGAGACAAAAGCGCGGTCACCCCGGGGCAGATGGTGAAGGTCATAGACCACCTGCGGGAACAGTTTGATTATATTATTTTAGACTGCCCTGCGGGAATCGAACAGGGATTCCAGAATGCCATCGCCGGAGCGGACCGGGCGTTAGTCGTAACCACGCCGGAGGTATCTGCTATCCGGGATGCAGATCGTATCATAGGACTGTTGGAAGCCAACGGATTCAAACAGATGGATCTGGTGATCAACAGACTGCGTATGGATATGGTGCGCCGGGGAGATATGATGTCTGCGGATGATGTGGTGGATATTCTTGCGATACCTCTCATCGGAATCATTCCGGATGATGAAAACGTGGTGATCGCCACGAATCAGGGAGAACCGCTTGTAGGGAATGATACACCGGCGGGAAAAGCATATTACAATGTGGTGGAACGTCTGCGAGGAAGAGAAATTCCTTTCCTGGACTTCGAAAAAGGTATGTCTTTCTGGACAAAAGTAACCGGTATTTTTCGAAAAGTATAGGAAGGGGACGGATGAATATGAAACATTTTTTTCGCAGGAAAAGTTCCTGCCAGGTGGCAAAGGACCGGTTAAAAATTCTGTTGATATCCGACAGGGTAAACTGTTCGCCGGAGATGATGGAACTGATCAAGGCAGATATTACCAAAGTGATCTCCAAGTATATGCGCATTGACACAGACCATATGGAGATTGAGATACAGGCGAAGGGCAATAATAAAGGCGGACGGAATAAAACTCCCAGCCTGATTGCCAATATACCGATCCTGGATCTGCAGAAAAATGCAAAAATGCCATGAATACATAAGAAACAGAAAGGCTGATAAATGTTTAAGAATTATAGATTACGGGATTATGATTTTAAATTGATCATATTGGTGCTTGCACTGTCGGTCGTCGGAATACTGACGATCGGCAGCGCCGAACCGGCACAGCAGAACAAGCAGATTGCCGGTGTGGCAGTCGGATTGGTTATCATGATCGTCCTTTCTTTTTTTAATTATTCCATTCTGCTGAAGCTATACTGGCTGATGTATATTGGCAATCTTGTCCTGTTAGGACTGGTCATTTTGATGGGCGAAGAAGGCAACGGAGCACAGAGATGGCTGAAGATCGGCGGACTGCAATTTCAACCTTCGGAACTTGCAAAAATTTTATTGATTTTATTCTTTGCACAGTTTATTATGAAATATAAGGAGAAGCTGAACACCTTCCGTGTGATCGCTCTGATCGCGGTACTTATGGGAGTTCCCTGGATCATGGTAAAGGAACAGCCGGCACTGTCTACAAGTATTGTACTGATCTTTATTTTCTGCGTGATTCTGTACACCGGTGGCATCAGTTATAAACTGATCTTCGGAGCTTTGGCGGTAGCCGTTCCGGTTATCATTATCCTGGTATCACTGGCGATGCGGCCGGACAGTACCATATTGGAGACCTATCAGAGAAATCGTATTCTTGCCTTTGTGAATCCGGAGGAATATTCCACGGATCTGGCATACCAGCAGCTGAATTCCGTAACGGCCATCGGCTCGGGGGAACTGAACGGCAAGGGCTATAAAAATAACGAGATCACATCGGTGAAAAACGGCAATTTCCTGTCAGAAGCGGAAACCGATTTCATATTTGCGGTAATCGGGGAAGAGTTCGGATTTAAGGGAAGTATAGCGGTTATTATTCTACTGCTTTTCACGGCGATGGAATGCATATCCATTGCATCAAAAGCAAAGGATATTGCAGGAACCATTATCGCCGCGTCTATGGGAGGCCTGATCGCCTTCCAGAGCTTTGTAAATATCGGAGTTGCAACATTTATTCTTCCGAACACAGGACTTCCGCTGCCTTTTGTCAGTTATGGACTGACATCCTTACTCAGCCTGTATATTGGTATGGGAGTTGTAATGAATGTACGGCTTCAGGCGAAAAAAGGTTAAAGAAAGGCTAAAGATAGAAGAGAAGAAGGGGTATAGAGTATGAACATTGCACTGATTGCACATGATGCCAAAAAGAAATTAATGCAGAACTTCTGCATTGCTTATCGGGGAATCCTGAGCAAAAATGAATTGTACGCTACCGGAACTACCGGAAGGCTGATCGAAGAGGTTACCAATCTTAACGTTCACAAATATCTGGCGGGTCATCTGGGCGGTGAGCAGCAGATTGGTGCACAGATCGAACACAATGAGATCGATCTGGTAATCTTTCTGCGGGATCCGCTGGCGCCGAAGGCACATGAACCGGATGTGAGTAATGTAATGCGTCTCTGTGATATGCATAATATCCCACTGGCAACGAATCTTGCCAGCGCAGAACTGTTGATCAAGTCCTTAGACAGAGGAGATTTAGAGTGGCGTGAGATGTACAAATAAATTTCGTATGATTACTTCCTGCATTTCGACAGTACTTTGTATGATAATGCTGACGGGATGTGGTAATGTAGCCTATGTGTTTCCCTATGACGTGGATTCTAACGTCAGCAGTTTTAATGTTCTCGCCGGAACGGGAGAAGACAAAGCAGCAACATTCGCCCAGGATCTGTGCGTGGTTACCGGGGACAATACCGGAGACGGCAGCGTGGATATGACCCAGGCGTCGGCGGCGGTATTGTTCGATGTGAATAACAAAGAAGTACTGTATTCAAAAAATGCCTATGAGCGGCTTTATCCCGCCAGCCTGACGAAGGTAATGACGGCATTGGTAGCACTGAAAAACGCATCTTTGGATACGATACTTACTGCCACGAATTCCGTTAAAATCACGGAGTCCGGTGCTCAGCTCTGCGGACTGAAAAGCGGCGATACCATGACGTTAGATCAGGCACTGCATATTCTGCTGATGTATTCCGCAAATGATGCAGCCATACTGATTGCGGAGAATGTTGGAGGCAGCGTGGATCATTTCGTGGAGATGATGAACGAAGAAGCAGCAAGACTTGGTGCAACCAATACCAGTTTCGCCAATCCCCACGGTCTGTCGGATGATAACCACTATACCACAGCATATGATCTGTATCTGATCTTCAATGAAGCAATCAAATATGATTCCTTCAATGAAATTATTCATATGACATCCTATCAGACCACGTATTATGATAAGGACGGTAAGGCAAAAGAGCTTACCGTGAATAATACGAACCGTTTCCTGAAGGGAGACTTTCAGGCACCGGAGAATATTACGGTGATCGGAGGCAAGACCGGTACCACCAATGCGGCAGGACACTGTCTGATATTGTTGTCCCGGGATGTGAGCGGAGCACCGTATATTTCCGTGATACTGAATTCTTCGGCAAGCGATGTGCTGTATCCGGAAATGGTACAACTCCTGGAGCAAATCAACAAATAGATGTTGTTTTTTAAGGGTATATAAACTATAATAAAATAAATAGGTTGCGTGAAGTTCCTATAAATTTTACGACAGGAGGGTTACACCAATGGTTCAGTTGATTGTAGGCAAAAAGGGTAAGGGCAAGACAAAACAGCTGTTGGACAAAGTGAACAGCGAGGTAAAGGATATTTCGGGCAGTATCGTATATCTGGACAAAAGTACGAAACATATGTATGAACTGAACAACAAGGTGCGTCTGATCGACGTTTCCCGCTATATGATCGAGAATGAAAGCGAATTTTTGGGGTTCGTATGCGGTATCATTTCTCAGGATCATGATCTGGAACAGATGTATTTTGACAGCTTTTTGAAGATCGCAGCACTGGAAGGCAAAGATATTTCCGCAGTGATTGAGAAGCTGGACAAAATGAGCGATTTCTTCCAGGTAGATTTTATCCTCAGCGTATCAATGGATGAATCCGAATTACCGGAGGCTGTTAAGGATAAGATCATCGTATCTTTGTAAGAAAACGTATTATAATTTTCACGTATGAGAAGCCTCGGATGTCAACCGGGGCTTCTCAAATGTAAGAGGATAAAAAGAGGAAAGGAGGTTTTTCTTATGGCACAGCAGCGAAAATCTAAAAATAATAAAGTAAAACAGTACAGAAAACCTTTGAACCTCAATATCGGTATGCTGATCTTCGGTGCTATTTTTATTTATGTGATCATCTGTGTGATCATGTATTACCAGACGGATCATATTGTCCGTTATGAAGTAACGGAAGGATCCCTGGCTACGAACAATATTTACCGTGGGATCGCTATCCGCAGTGAGAGTGTCGTGAACACCGATACGGCGGGATATGTAAATTTTTATGCAAGAGAGGGCGAACGTGTCGCCAAAGGAGATACGGTATATATCGTAGACGAGACCGGAAGATTAAGTCAGGAACTGGAAGATGCCAGTCTGGGAGAGAATACTCTGAGCAATCAGGAACTTTCGGAATTTCGAAATGAGATCGTGAATTTTATGCATGGGTATGATGACAGGAACTACGAGAATACCTATGATTTCAAATATTCGTTAAAAAATACAGTATTGAAGCTGGCGAATGTCAATATGCTGCAGAGCATTGAAAACGAAAACGGTGGTTCAGCCGCCAATATCGTGAACTTCTGCTATGCCCCGGAGACGGGAATCGTGGCATACTGGACCGACGGATACGAAGATCTGACCGTGGATGCGGTGACAGAAGCAGTATTCGACAATAAAGATTATGAGAAAAAGCAGATGCTGGGTAACGAACTGATGGCGGTAGGAGACCCGGTATATAAGCTGTCCACGGATGAAAACTGGTCTGTTGTGATCCCCATAGATGCGCAGCGTGGTGCCCAGATTCAGCAGGAAGATTATGTAAAGGTCCGTTTTCTGAAGAACCAGTATGAATCCTGGGGGCAGGCGAAGCTGTTCACCGGAAGTGATGGGAACACTTTTCTATCTCTTACCTTTACCAATTCTATGGTAACGTTTGTATCCGATCGGTTTCTGGATATTGAACTGATCTTAAACGATGAGACGGGACTAAAGATCCCGAATTCCTCTATCGTGGAGAAGGAATTTTTCCTGATTGACGAAGACTTCGTTACGACGGATGAAAATGCGGGGACCCAGGGCGTCATCAGACAGTGCTATCTGGAAAACGGTAATATATCCAGTGAATTCGTGGAGACGGATGCATACAGCTATGACGAGACGGAAGGTGTGTATTATATGGATACTTCCGTACTTAAGACGGGAGATGTCCTGTATAAGACGAACAGCCAGGATACCTATACGGTAAGCAAACGTGCCACTCTGATCGGGGTATATAATGTAAATAAAGGATATGCGGATTTCAAGCAGATCAACATCCTGTATCAGAATGATGAATACTCTATTGTAAAGGCGAATACGACCTATGGACTGAATGTATATGATTATATTGTGCTGGACGGATCCGCAGTATCGGATGACCAGATCATTACCAACATCCGGAAGACAGACAGCAGCAAAACAGATGCATCCACGGACAATATGGTAGCGACAGAGCCAACAGATACATCGGAGGAAACTGTTCCGGCAGGTACAGAGGAGACACAGACGGAATCGACGGCAGAGACTTCCGGGGAAACGACGGAGAACAGCCCGGAACCGGAAAACAGTGTTGAACCGGAGAATACCCCGGAAGCTTAAAGGTGACAGAAAGGACGGTGGACAGAAATGGGAGCAGAACAGACCATACAAAGTATAGAACTGACACAAAATTATAATACGGTAAAAGAAAATATCAGAAAAGCCTGTGAGAAGGCTGGCAGATCGGAGCGGGAAGTGACCCTGCTTGCGGTAAGCAAGACAAAGCCGGTGGACATGCTTATGGACGTCTACCATGCGGGTGCCAGGGACTTCGGAGAGAATAAAGTACAGGAACTGGTGGACAAGATACCACAGCTGCCTTCGGATATCAGATGGCACCTGATCGGACACTTACAGCGCAATAAAGTAAAATATATTGTGGATAAGGTCTACCTGATCCACAGTGTGGACAGTCTCAGACTGGCAGAGGAGATCAGCAGGGAGGCTGTGAAGAAGCAGGTAGAAGTCAATATTCTGATCGAAGTCAATGTGGCACAGGAAGAGAGTAAGTTCGGCACTACAACAGAAGAGACCGAAAAACTGGTTCGCGATATTTCGTTGTTACCCGGTGTACATATTAAGGGACTTATGACCATCGCACCTTTTGTGGAAGACCCGGAGGAAAACAGGACATATTTTCGGAAACTTAGGCAATTAGCTGTTGACATCGGAAATAAAAACATCGATAATGTGTCTATGAGCGTACTTTCCATGGGGATGACGGGAGATTATACAGTGGCAGTACAGGAAGGCGCTACAATCGTCAGAGTCGGAACCGGTATATTCGGAGAGCGAGATTACAGTAAGACGATATAAAGAATATTTTTAAGAAGATTTTAATAAAGGAGACTCGTAAGCATGGGTGTAATGGATAAGTTCCTGAATTATATGAAACTGAACGATGAAGAAGATGAAGGTTTCTATGATGATGATTATCTGGATGATGAGGAAGAAGTAGAGCCTGTGAAAAAGTTTGGCACTGCCAAGAACAGACAGCAGGCACAGGATGAGGAAGATCTGGATGATAAGGGAAAGCGTACTTCACAGCCCAAGGTTACTCCGATCCATCGTACCGTTACCAAGAAAATGCCCGGAACCGGCATGGAAGTCTGTGTGATCAAACCTACTTCCGTAGAGGATGCACGGGAGATTACCGAGACACTTCTGGCGAACCGGACAGTGGTACTGAATCTGGAAGGCCTGGATGTGGATATCGCACAGAGGATCATTGATTTCACTTCCGGATCCTGCTTTGCAATCTCCGGTAATTTACAGAAAATATCGCATTATATTTTTATCATCACACCGGCAAGTGTAGATATCTCCGGTGATTTCCAGGATATTTTCGGCGGTGCCGGATCCTTTGAAATGCCTATTAACAACGGAATGTCATAAAATGTCATAAACGGATAACTTCCTGCAGCGGGCTGTAGGAAGTTTTTTAAAAGAAAAGAATGAAAACACAGAAAGAACGGTTTGGAATCAGACCGGAGGGTGAAAACATGGCACAGAGATTACCGGTGCTTTATAACAAAAAGCCTTGTTATGATATTGTATTTCAGAAGTCTTTTGACGGCTTATGGGAAGAACTGGAGGAACTGGGCGCTGCCGAGAAGAAATTATGCATCGTCACAGATTCTACCGTGGATGAATTGTACGGAGCACAGGTTTCAGAACTTTTGGAAGGAAAATGCCGTAAGATCGTAAAATATGCATTTCCTGCAGGAGAGGAAAATAAGAATCTGGAGACGGTAAAGGATGTATATCGTTTTCTGATCGAAGAGGGCTTTGACAGAAAGGATATGCTGTTGGCACTCGGCGGCGGTGTGACCGGCGATCTGACCGGTTTCGTTGCGGCAACGTATTTAAGAGGCATTGATTTTGTGCAGATTCCGACTACTTTGCTGGCGCAGGTGGACAGTTCCATCGGCGGCAAGACCGGCGTGGATTTTGACAGCTATAAGAACATGGTCGGCGCTTTCAAAATGCCCAGACTGGTATATATGAACCTGTCGGTACTTAAGACACTGGAAGAGAGACAGTTCTATTCCGGTTTTGCGGAAGTCATGAAATCTGCTTTGATCAAAGATGCTTTATTTTACGAGTGGCTGATCGAGAATATGTATGAGATCTGCGAGAGAGATCCTGCCACTTTGGAAGAGATGGTCATGCGTACCTGCTCCATCAAAAAAATGGTTGTAGAGAAGGATCCTACCGAGCAGGGAGACCGGGCACTCCTTAATCTGGGACATACCATCGGACATGCCATTGAAAAATACAAGAATTTTGAGCTGTATCACGGCGAATGTGTTGCCCTTGGTACGGTGGCAGCGGCATATATTTCCTGGAAAAAGGAAATGCTCAGCATGGAAGAATTCTATGAGATCCGCGATATGTTCGTACCGTTTTATCTTCCGATCTCCGTGGACGATATTGATCCGCAGGAGATCCTGAAGCTAACCAGATCCGATAAAAAGATGGAAGCCGGTACGATTAAATTTATTCTGCTTAAAAAGATCGGTAAGGCAGTCATTGACAGAACCGTTACAGATGATGAGATCCTGGCTGCGATCGAAGAAATCAATTTTAGTGAAGAGGATGCCCATGAATAAAGAAAAAAAGAGTCGTATGATTATGTTGCTTATAGATATGCTGATCGCTGCGGTACTTTTAGTGTTTGATCAATTCACGAAACATCTGGCTGTTGTACATCTGAAGGGTCAGGCACCGTATGTACTCATTGACGGCGTACTGGAACTGCAGTATCTGGAGAACAGAGGCTCTGCTTTCGGAATGCTGCAGAATCAGAAAGTATTTATTCTGTTCGTTGGGATCGTATTCCTGGCAGTGCTTTTATTTTTCCTGCTCAAGCTTCCAGAACAGAAGAAATTCCGTATCGTTCATATTCTGCTTGCGGTGATCATTGCCGGTGGCATCGGAAATATGATCGACAGATTCCGCCTGGATTATGTGGTGGATTTTATTTCTTTTGTATTGATCAATTACCCGATTTTCAATGTGGCGGATATCTATGTGGTAGTCGCTACGATCGGTCTGTTTATTCTGTTTTTGTTTGTTTATAAGGAAAAGGATCTGGAGTTCCTTAATTTTAAGCAGAACCGTTATCGGGAGATGAAATAGGAGAGAGAACAATGGAAGAACTCCGATTTCAGATTACGGAAGAAACGGAAGACGAACGGATCGACAAGTGTATGAGTCTGCTGGTAGAGAATCTGTCCCGTTCGTTTATACAGAAACTGATCAAGGAAGGCAATGTCCTGGTAAACGGTAAGCCCGTGAAGGGAAGCTATCGTGTCAAATGCGATGATGAGGTGGTATTTTCCGTTCCGGAGTCAGTAGAGCCGGATATTGAGCCGGAGAACATTCCGCTTGATATTTTGTATGAGGATGCGGATCTGATCGTGGTGAATAAGCCTAAGGGAATGGTAGTGCATCCGGCGGCAGGACATTATACAGGGACATTGGTCAATGCACTGATGTATCATTGCGGTAAAGATTTATCCGGAATCAACGGCGTACTTCGTCCCGGCATTGTCCATCGCATTGACAGAGATACCACAGGATCCGTGATTGCGTGTAAGAACGATAAAGCTCACCGATGCATTGCGGAGCAGCTAAAAGAGCATTCGATCAACAGACGATACCGGGCCATCTGCTTCGGAGAACTGAAGCAGGAGGAAGGCACTATCGATCAGCCCATTGGCAGACATCCAAATGACCGGAAGAAGATGGCGGTGAATCCTCAGAACGGAAAACGGGCAGTGACGCATTATCGTGTATTGCAGCGGTTTCAGGGATATACTTATATAGAGTGTGTACTGGAGACCGGTCGAACGCATCAGATCCGTGTGCATATGGCAAGTATCGGACATCCGCTTCTGGGAGATGAGGTGTATTCCAATCGGAAAAGCCCTTTTAAATTGCAAGGGCAGACACTTCACGCCAAGACTCTGGGATTTATACATCCTACGACCGGAGAATATCTGGAGATCGACGCACCTCTGCCGGAATATTTTGAACATCTTCTGACAGTATTGGTGTGAGAAATGAGGCGTTTATGAATCTGTTTGACATTCTAGGACCTGTGATGGTCGGCCCCAGCAGTTCCCATACTGCGGGAGCTGTCCGGATCGGATATATTTCAGAAAAATTACTTCAGGACCATGTGATGAAGGCCGAGATCCTTCTGCATGGTTCCTTTGCTACCACGGGAATCGGACACGGTACGGACAAAGCATTGATCGCCGGACTTTTGGGGATGCATCCGGACGATATCCGGATCCCCGACAGCTTTGCCCTGGCAAAAAAGGCCGGAATGGAGTTTACTTTTTCCACGGTTACCCTAAAAGATGCACATCCGAATACTGCGGTTCTGCGGCTGACCGGAGAACACGGACGGAAAATAGAGGTTCAGGCAGCTTCCATCGGTGGCGGTCGGATCCTGATCGCAAAATTAGACGGCATCGAAGTGAATTTCACCGCGGAAAAGCCCACCTTGATCGTACACAACGTGGATCAGCCCGGACATGTGGCACAGGTGACAAGCATGCTGGCGGAGAGAAATGTCAATATCGCAACCTTGCAGCTGTACCGGGATAAAAGAGGCGGTTATGCAGTTATGGTCATAGAGACGGATCAGGAAGTGCCGCAGGATTCCGTGGAATGGCTGGAGCAGCTTGACGGCATCATTAAGGTGACATATATCAATGTGGAGGATTAAGCATGTCTTATCAGTCGTTTGAGCAGGTATTGCAGAAATGTCATACAGAAGAAAAAGAATTCTGGCAGGTGATCTTAGAGGACGATATGGCGGAGCGGAATGTATCCGAAGAGGACAGCATGGAACACATGCGTGCCACCTGGGATGCCATGTTACTTGCGGCAGCCACTTACGAAGGAAATCTGAACTCTTCCAGCGGGCTTGTGGGCGGCGACGGCAGACGAATGGAGGAATATATCCACAGCGCCGGGATCCCGTCACTGTGTGGGGAATATGTGGACACCTGCATTGCGGGAGCTTTGCAGATGGGAGAATCCAATGCCTGCATGAAACGTATTGTAGCGGCACCTACGGCGGGAGCCTGCGGAGTATTGCCTGCGGTGCTGGTACCTTATTTTCAGAAGCGATGCAAGGATACCGATAAAATCCTGAAAGCCATGTATGTGGCGGCGGGAATCGGGCAGATCATAGCCGCCCGTTCTTCCATCAGCGGAGCGGCGGGCGGATGCCAGGCGGAGATCGGAGCGGCCAGTTCCATGGCAGCCGGAGCACTGGTATATCTCCAGGGCGGTGACTGCACACAGATCGCGACTGCAGCGGCTATGGCCATGAAAAATCTGCTGGGACTGGTGTGTGATCCGGTGGCAGGACTGGTGGAGGTCCCCTGTGTAAAGCGCAATGTGATCGGCACGGTGAATGCTATGTCTGCTGCAGATATGGCTATGGCGGGAATTACAAGCCGTATCCCTCCGGATCAGGTCATGGATGCCATGAAAGAAGTGGGAGATAAAATGGATGCTTCCCTGCGGGAAACAGCACTTGGTGGACTGGCACGTACGGAAGAAGGCATGAAAATAGCAGAAAAAATGCATTCATCACACGAAAATTGTTGAATTGCGACTAAAGAATCTGATAATTGGTTGATTTTTTGTTAAATATCACGTATAATAAAACTACAAAAATTGCTAGTTATCAAGTTCAGCAGAAAGTGGGTGTGTGTATGAATACTATTATTACAATTGGACGTCAGTTTGGTTCTGCGGGTCGTGAGATCGGGGAAAAGGTTGCAGAGTATTTCGGAATCAAATGCTATGACAAGGAACTTCTTACAAGAGCTGCACAGGAAAGTGGTTTCTGTGAGGAAATGATCCAGAATCATGATGAGAGACCGACGAATTCCTTCCTGTATAATCTGGTAATGGATACGTATTCCTTTGGCTACAATGCATCCTCTTTTGTAGATATGCCCATCAGCCACAAGGTGTTCCTGGCACAGTTCGATACGATCAAGAAGATTGCCGATGAAGGCCCCTGCGTGATCGTCGGACGCTGTGCGGATTATGCACTTTCCGATTACAACAATTGCATTAATCTGTTTATCTTCGGTGATGATGATGTAAAGACAAAACGTATTATGACCAAATATGATCTGACGGAAGCCAAGGCGAAGGAAATGATCACGAAGAAGGATAAACAGCGTCAGAGCTATTACAATTACTATTCTTCCAAAAAGTGGGGCAGAGCCGACAGCTATGATCTGTGTATCAACAGCAGCATTCTTGGTATTGAAGGAACCGTAAAGCTGATCATTCAGTACGTGGAAGACTTCGAGAAGAAAAATAATGCAGATATTTTAGAAAAGTAATTTCTGCAATTTTTTCAAAAAAATAAAAAATATATCTTGACGAATCAGGGCACCTCATGCTATTATACTACGGTATGCCGCATAACTAGGTATAAGCGTGTTGGATTTTAGGATCTTTCACCACCAAAGTTAGCGAGTAAATAATAGGAGGTGCCTTATTATGTACGCAATTATTGCAACAGGTGGAAAGCAGTACAAAGTTTCTGAGGGTGATGTGATCAAAGTTGAGAAGATCGATGCAGAAGCCGGTAATACTGTTACTTTTGACCAGGTGATCGCAGTAAGTGACAATACCCTCAAGGTTGGTGCTGACGTTGCTAACGCAACTGTTACCGCAACCGTTATGGAGCAGGGTAGAGGTAAGAAGGTTATTGTATACAAGTACAAGAGAAAAACCGGTTACCACAAGAAGAATGGTCATAGACAAGCATACACTCAGGTTAAGATCGAAAAGATTAACGCGTAATCGTTATGACAACTATTATCATTCGTAAGGACCATGAGGGAATCTATCGTGGATTCTACTGCATGGGGCATGCAGGATATGCCAAGAAAAGATTATTCGGTACGGAACCGGATATCCTCTGTGCAGCGATTTCCGTACTGGTACAAAGTACCATCGGATCACTTTCGCAACTGGCAGGTGAAGAACTCAAGCTGACCCAGAACGAGGAGACGGGCTTTATCAAATGTGATTTTCAGGATGTTCTGCAGGACAAATCCGTATTTCTGATGGATTCCATGGTGTTCTCACTACAGAATCTCAGCAGACAGTATGGGGAACAGTATTTGCAAGTAAAAATCGAGGAGGTGTAGACCATGTTTAACTTTAACCTTCAATTTTTTGCACATAAAAAGGGAGTTGGTTCTACCAAGAACGGTAGAGACTCCGAATCCAAGAGATTAGGTGCGAAGAGAGCTGATGGCCAGTTTGTAAAAGCTGGAAATATTCTTTACAGACAGCGCGGTACAAAGATTCATCCCGGTGTCAATGTTGGTATCGGTGGAGATGATACTCTGTTTGCTTTAGTTGATGGCGTTCTCCGTTTCGAGAGAAAGGGCAGAGACAAGAAGCAGGCTTCCGTATATCCTGTAGAGAAATAAGTTGATTTAACCAGGGCTTCAAACATACTGATTGTTTGAAGCCCTTTTAGTCCGTAAAGGATTTTGTCGGAAAGGAGAACAATATGTTTGCTGACAGAGCTAAAATTTACGTAAGAAGCGGTAAAGGCGGAGATGGTCATGTGTCCTTTCGCCGCGAAAAATATGTTCCCAGTGGCGGCCCTGACGGTGGAGACGGTGGTCACGGCGGAGACGTGATCTTTGTTGTGGATGAGGGACTGAATACCCTGATCGATTTCCGGCACATCCGTAAGTACAAGGCCGGAGACGGGGAAGAAGGCGGCAAAAAGAATTGCCGTGGTAAGGACGGAGAAGATATTATTATCAAAGTCCCCGCGGGAACCGTGATCAAAGAAGCACAGAGCGGGCAGGTAATTACGGATATGTCGGGGGACAACAAACGGGTTGTTCTTCTAAAAGGTGGTAAGGGCGGCAACGGTAACCAACACTATGCCACCAGCACCATGCAGGCTCCGAAGTATGCACAGCCGGGACAGGCAGCGCAGGAACTGGAGCTTTTGCTGGAACTGAAGGTCATTGCTGATGTAGGACTGGTGGGATTCCCCAATGTGGGTAAGTCCACTTTTCTGTCCAGAGTAACCAATGCCAGACCCAAGATTGCCAACTATCATTTCACTACCCTGAATCCGAATCTGGGTGTGGTGGATCTGGAAGGAACCGGTGGTTTCGTTATTGCGGATATCCCAGGACTGATCGAAGGTGCTTCCGAAGGCGTGGGACTGGGACATGAGTTTCTGCGCCATATTGAGCGTACCAAGGTGATCATCCATATCGTGGATGCGGCAGGTACGGAAGGCAGAGATCCCATTCAGGATATTTATGCCATCAATAAGGAACTGGAAGCCTATAATCCGGAGATTGCTGCACGCCCCCAGGTCATTGCAGCGAATAAGATCGATGCTATTTACACCGAGGACGGATCCGACCCCGTGGAGGCGATTCGTGCAGAGTTTGAGCCGAAGGGAATTAAAGTATTCCCTATGTCTGCAGTAACCGGTCAGGGTGTAAAGGAACTTTTATATGAAGTAAATGAAATGCTTCAGGGGATTGGAGAAGAGACTACGGTCTTCGCACAGGAGTACTTCCCGGATAGCATGACAGGGTCTGTGGACGATGCTTATACCGTAACCTATGATGAGGAAGAGGACGAGTATGTAGTAGAAGGACCTAAGATCGAGAAGATGTTAGGTTATACGAATCTGGACAGCGAGAAGGGATTTACCTTCTTCCAGAATTTCCTGAAGGATGCCGGAATCCTGGAAGAATTGGAAAGCTTAGGTATCCAGGAGGGTGATACTGTCCGTATGTATGGTCTGTCCTTTGATTACTATAAGTAAAAAATGGAAACGTTTGAGAAAGGAATAAATTATGACGAGCAAACAGAGAGCCTATTTGATGAGTCTGGCAAGCAATCTGAATCCAATTTTCCAGGTGGGAAAATCCAGCCTGACTCCGGAACTTACCGCAGCCATCGGTGAGTCTTTCAACAATAACGAACTGATCAAGATCGGCGTGCTGAAGAATTGTTTCGATGACCCCAGAGCGATCGCTGAGATGGTGGCAGAACGTACCCATTCCCAGGTGGTACAGGTCATCGGCAAAAAAATCGTACTGTATAAGCCGGACAAGGACAAGCCGAAGATCGAACTGCCCCGTTAATCGTTATATTGCAATCGGAATCCGTACAGAGGGATGAAGTATGAGCAGAATAGGCATTATGGGTGGCACCTTTAACCCAATCCACACAGGACATCTGATGCTGGCAGAACAGGCATTGGAGTCGGCACACTTAGACCAGATCTGGATGATACCGACGGGGTGTTCTTATCTGAAGACAAAAGAGGGCATTACGGTTCTGCCCGGGACAGAACGTTATGACATGGTGCAACTTGCTATCGCAGATAACGACAGATTCCGCTGCCTGGACATTGAGATAAAACGTCCCGGAGACTCTTACAGCTATGAGACTATGGAGCAGCTGCACAGAGAATATCCGGACCATCTTTTTTATTTCATCTGCGGAGCTGACTGTCTGTTTACCATGGAACATTGGAAATGCGCAGACCGTCTGTTTGCTGCCTGCGAGATCATAGCTGCGGTGCGGGGAGATGCGGATATGAAAGGAATGCAGGAGAAGATCAGGCAGTTAGAGGGACATTTTTCTGCGAAGATACAGTTGCTCTCATTCCGAAGAATTGAGATCTCTTCTTCGGAAATCCGAGCGAGAAGATCAAAAGGTCTTTCCGTGCGATATCTTGTCCCGGAAGCAGTGAGAGAATATATGGAAGAAAAGGGGCTTTACCTGGATGAGTGATATCTTAAAAAAACTGACCAAAGAGATGGAAAAAGTACAGGATCCCAAGCGCTTTACCCATACATTAGGTGTGGAATATACGGCGGCGGCCCTTGCCATGCGATACGGCGAAGATGTGGAGCGTGCACAGATCGCGGGACTGCTTCATGATTGTGCCAAATGCATGGAAAATGATAAACTTTTGTCTGCCTGCGAAAAGTATCATCTTCCAGCCACGGATGTGGAAAAGCGCAATCCCTATCTTTTACATGCCAGAGTGGGAAGCTACCTGGCGAAAAAGGAATATAAAATCGAAGATCCTGAGATCTTAAGTGCAATTTTATATCATACCACAGGGCGTCCGGGCATGACACTTTTAGAGAAGATCATTTTTACCGCAGATTATATTGAACCGGGGAGAAAGCAGGCACCGAACCTTACCCAGATCCGCCACCTGGCGTTTACAGATCTGGATGCTGCCGTGACGAAGATTTTAGAGGATACGCTGGAATATCTGAAATCGGGGGACGGTGAGATGGATCCTATGACAGAAGAAACCTATAACTATTATAAGAAGAATGAATCAATAAAATAGAAAGTGTGAGGAGTAAGCATGAGCGAAGAATCCAGAAAAATGGCAAAGCTTGCCGTAGAAGCATTGGATGATAAAAAAGCAGAAGATATTAAAGTAATAGACATCAGTAAAGTATCTGTGATCGCAGATTATTTTATTATTGCCGGCGGTAATAATTCCAGTCAGATTCAGGCGTTGTGTGATAATGTGGAAGAGAAACTGGGAAGAGCCGGTTTCCCTGCCAGACAGACCGAAGGCTATGAGACAGCCAACTGGGTACTGTTAGACTTTGGCGATGTGATCGTACATGTCTTTGACAAGGAAAACCGTCTGCTCTATGATCTGGAACGTATCTGGAGAGATGGCGTACAGATTCCCGTAGAGGAACTTTAAGCTTCGCTATCTCCCAGATGGAGAAAGAAGCTGATGAGATAGAGTCCGCTGATTCCCACCAACACATATACAATTCTGGAAAACCAGGACATGTCACCGAACAGGAAGGCTACAAGATCAAAGCGGAAAAGTCCGATCAGCCCCCAGTTCACGGCACCTATTATGGCTATGGTGAGAGCGGTTCCATCCAAATATTTATTACCCATAAAATCTCCTTATCCTGTCTGTATGGATTTTACTGCTGTAAGTTCCATACAGACATTTTTTTGATGTTTCTATTAAATGATTGTTTCGTAAATAGTCTTTCCCCCGGAATAAAAAATATACTATATTTATATTTAAATATGATTTTATTGATCTATTTTAATGTCAAAAAACATCAAATTAGAAAAGAAAATCCATTGACAAAGGAAATAGAAGCGAGTAATATACAAAAATAACAATTATACATTGTATATTTGTATACATTGTTAAAAAGGAGGAAGATATTATGAAGAAATTTAACAAGTTTTTAAGTGTTGCCGTAGCATCTGCTATGGTAATGGCTATGGCTGGCTGTGGTAATACAGACAATGGTTCTGCAGCAACCGGTACAAACGCAGCAACTGAGAGTGCAGCAGCATCCGACAGTGCAGCATCCGGCAGCGTATTTAAGATCGGTGGTATCGGACCTACTACCGGTGGCGCAGCAGTTTATGGACTGGCTGTACAGCACGGTGCAGAGATTGCAGTAGAAGAGATCAATGCAGCAGGCGGTATCAACGGTTATCAGGTAGAATTCAAGTTCCAGGATGATGAGGCAGATGCTGAGAAATCCGTAAATGCTTATAATGCATTAAAGGACTGGGGCGCTCAGATCATTGATGGTTCTACCACCAGTGGTGCATGTATTGCAGTTACTGACAAGACCAAAGAGGACAATATGTTCCAGATTACTCCTTCCGGTTCTGCAGTAGAATGTGTTCAGTATGATAACAACTTCCGCGTATGCTTCTCCGATCCTAACCAGGGTCTTGCATCCGCACAGTATATTGGTGAGAATGGTCTGGCTGAGAAGATTGCCGTTATT
Source organism: Lachnospiraceae bacterium (assembly GCA_003447295.1). Lineage (GTDB taxonomy): Bacteria > Bacillota > Clostridia > Lachnospirales > Lachnospiraceae > Acetatifactor > Acetatifactor hominis. The sequence goes on along the minus strand of DLZQ01000086.1, from coordinate 14,054 downwards.
TATGACAGCTCCGATGTATATTCTTCCGGTATTTATGAGAAGTTTGTAAAGGAAGCTGAAAACCAGCCCTTTGAAGTAGTAGCTGCGGAAGCTTTTACCGCTGATAACAAGACTGATTTCTCCGTACAGTTACAGAAGGCAAAGGATGCCGGAGCAGACATGGTATTCCTTCCTATTTATTATCAGGAATCCGCACTTATCCTGACCCAGGCAGCTGCTATGGGTTATGCTCCCAAGTGGTTCTCATGTGACGGTATGGATGGTATTCTCGGTGGTGTAGACAACTTTGATGTATCTCTGACCGAAGGCGTTATGCTGTTAACTCCTTTCGCAGCTGATGCAACCGATGATCTGACCCAGTCTTTCGTAACTAAGTATAAGGAAAAATACGGTGAGACTCCCAACCAGTTCGCAGCAGACAGCTATGATGCTATCTATGTGATCAAGGCTGCTATCGAGAAGAGCGGTGTTACTCCTGATATGAGTGTTTCTGATATTTGTGAGGGTATGAAGGCTGCCATGACAGAGATCACTGTAGATGGTCTGACCGGTAACGGCATGACCTGGACCGCAGACGGTGAGGCTAACAAGGCTCCTAAGGCTGTTGTGATCGAGAATGGTGCTTACAAGGCTATGTAATTTTGCTGACAAAGTTTCCAAAGAGGGTTACCGCAGGGTAGCCCTCTTTGCTTAATGTCAGAGA
>DLZQ01000086.1:0-13089 GCA_003447295.1 Lachnospiraceae bacterium | reverse complement strand
GATAATTTGTGCATTCGCATGAATGGAGGTAGTTCACATGAGTTTTATCAGTTATCTGATCAACGGTATCAGCCTTGGAAGTGTCTATGCGCTGATCGCATTAGGTTATACCATGGTATATGGTATTGCTAAAATGCTGAATTTCGCACATGGTGATGTTATTATGGTCGGTGCATTTATTACTTATACAATGTGCAGTACCATGGGGCTTTCTCCTGTGATTGGTGTTCTGGCAGCTGTTGTTGCCTGTACTCTGCTCGGAATGGCTATTGAAAAGGTAGCCTACAAGCCTTTGAGAAAGGCAGCTTCTCCTTTGGCGGTACTGATCACTGCCATTGGTGTCAGCTATCTGCTGCAGAATGTGGCACTTTTGATCTTTGGCGCCAATGCGAAGGCATTTACTTCAGTAGTATCTGTTCCGGCACTGAAGCTGGCAGACGGACAGATCAATATTACCGGTGAGACGATCGTGACGATTCTGTCCTGTCTGGTTATTATGGCCGGTCTGATGTTCTTTATTAATAAGACCAAAGCCGGTCAGGCCATGCTGGCGGTATCCGAGGATAAAGGAGCGGCACAGCTGATGGGAATCAATGTGGACGGAACCATTGCGCTTACCTTTGCAATCGGATCCGGTCTGGCAGCAGTGGCAGGTGTGCTGTTATGCTCCGCATATCCTTCCCTGACACCCTATACCGGTTCCATGCCGGGTATCAAAGCTTTCGTAGCTGCTGTATTCGGTGGTATCGGATCCATCCCCGGCGCTCTGGTCGGTGGTATTCTGCTCGGTATTATTGAAATCTTCGGCAAAGCCTACATATCTTCCCAGATGGCAGATGCCATTGTGTTTGCGGTATTGATTGTTGTACTTTTGGTAAAACCTGCCGGACTGTTTGGCAAAAATATTCAGGAAAAAGTATAAGGGAAGAGGCAGGTGAATAATATGAAGAAATTATCGAATAAGAAAATGAATAAAACCTTCCGTGATAACCTTATTACTTACGGAATGGTGATCGCTGCCTATGTGATCATGCAGATCCTGGTGTCTGCCGGTGCGGTGAGCAGTCTGATCCAGGGATTATTGGTTCCTCTGTGTACTTATGCGATTCTGGCGGTATCTCTGAACCTTACGGTAGGCATTCTGGGAGAGCTGAGCCTCGGTCATGCCGGATTTATGTGTATCGGTGCCTTTACCAGTGCTTTTTTCTCCAAAGTCATGGAAAATACCGCAATGCCTTCCGGGCTTCGCTTTTTCTGTGCGCTGTTGATCGGCGCCGCGTTTGCGGGTATTTTCGGACTGCTGATCGGTATTCCCGTACTTCGTCTGAAGGGTGACTATCTTGCCATCGTAACGCTGGCCTTTGGCGAGATCATTAAGAACCTGGTCAATATTCTGTTTGTGGGACTGGATGAGAATGGCTTCCACATTTCCTTTACCAACACCATGGATCTGAATATGTCTGAGGACGGTCAGGTCATTATTAAAGGAGCGCAGGGTATCACCGGTACTCCTCATGACTCCAATTTTACCATTGGTATTGTGTTATTACTTGTGACGCTGTTTATTGTATTGAACCTGATTCATTCCAGAGACGGTCGTGCGATCATGGCTATTCGTGATAATACCATTGCAGCGGAATCCGTGGGAATTCATATTACCAAATATAAGCTGATGGCTTTCTCTATCTCCGCAGCTCTCGCAGGCGTGGCAGGAGTATTGTATGCACACAATCTGTCTACCCTGACAGCACTGCCTAAGAACTTCGGATACAATATGTCTATTATGATTCTGGTGTTCGTTGTACTGGGCGGTATCGGTAACATCCGCGGTTCCATTATTGCTTCTGTGATTCTGACGTTATTGCCGGAACTTTTACGTGGACTGAACGATTATCGTATGTTGATCTATTCCATCGTACTGATCGTTATGATGCTGTTTAACTGGGCTCCGAAATGTATTGAATGGAGAGAGAAAGTAGCAGCCAGATTTAAGAGTAAGAAGTCTGTGAAAAAGGAGGCTGAATAATCATGGCATTATTAGAGGCAAAAAAATTAGGCATTTCTTTTGGCGGACTTCGTGCGGTAGATGATTTTAATATCAGTATTGAAAAAGGTGCACTGTATGGACTGATCGGTCCCAATGGTGCCGGAAAAACCACCGTATTTAATCTGCTGACCGGTGTATATAAACCCACAGAGGGAATTATTACCCTGGATGGCAAGGATATCACCGGCAAAAAGACTATCGACATCAACCAGGCGGGTATTGCAAGAACTTTCCAGAATATCCGACTGTTCAAGGATCTGTCTGTAATCGATAACGTAAAAGTAGGACTGCACAACCATATGGGTTACAGTACCATTACGGGAATTTTACGTCTGCCCAAATATTATAAAGTAGAAAAGCAGATGACGGAGGAAGCCATGGAGCTTCTGAAGGTATTCGGACTGGAAGCGGAAGCAGATACACTGGCTGATAATCTTCCCTACGGTAAACAGAGAAAGTTAGAGATTGCCAGAGCACTGGCTACCAAACCGAAGCTTCTTCTGTTAGATGAGCCTGCTGCAGGTATGAATCCCAACGAGACGCAGGAACTGATGGATACCATTCGTTTTGTCAGAGAGCATTTTGATATGACGATCCTTCTGATCGAGCATGACATGAAACTGGTAAGCGGAATCTGTGAGGAACTTACGGTGTTGAATTTCGGCCGTGTGCTGTGTCAGGGTAAGACCAGTGATGTGCTGAACAATCCGGAAGTCATCAAGGCTTATCTGGGCGAATAGGAGGATAGATGGCTATGGCAATGTTAGAGGTAAATGATATCAAAGTATATTACGGCATGATACAGGCCATAAAGGGTGTGTCCTTCCATGTAGATGAGGGGGAGGTCATTGCACTGATCGGCGCCAACGGTGCCGGTAAGACGACAATCTTGCACACCGTATCCGGACTGCTGACGCCGAAAGAAGGTTCCATTACTTTTGAAGGTCAGGATCTGGTCAAAATTCCGGGACACAAGATCGTATCTATGGGTATGGCGCATGTACCGGAGGGAAGACGAGTATTTGCACAGCTTTCCGTATTACAGAATCTGATGATGGGTGCTTACACCAGAAAAGATAAAGAAGAGATCGCTCAGACCTTAGAGACAGTATTTGATCGTTTCCCCCGTTTAAAGGAACGTCAGAACCAGATGGCAGGAACCTTAAGCGGTGGTGAACAACAGATGCTGGCAATGGGCAGAGCCCTGATGTCTCATCCCAAGATCATTTTAATGGATGAACCGTCCATGGGACTGTCTCCGATCTTCGTCAATGAGATCTTTGATATTATTCAGGAGGTAAGCAAGAGCGGTACTACGGTTCTGTTAGTTGAGCAGAATGCGAAGAAGGCACTGTCTATCGCTGACAGAGCGTATGTATTAGAGACCGGTAAGATCGTTCTGGAAGGCAAAGCAAGTGACCTTCTGAATAATGATTCCATTAAGAAAGCATATCTGGGTGAATAACCCTTGATGTAAGTCGCTGCGGGTGGAAGCAGCAGAGACAGAAAGGTATGGTGATTGGGATGAATAATGTAGTTATTACCATTGCAAGACAGTATGGAAGCGGAGGAAGAACCATCGGCGAGATGCTGGCAAAGAAGCTGAATGTCCATTATTATGACAAAGAGCTGATGAAGCTTGCCAGCGATGACAGCGGAATCAATGAGGCTCTGTTCGTGAATGCGGACGAAAAAGTGAAAAACACCAGTCTGTTCCATATTGCCAGGAAAGAATATCATGGAGAACTGATTCCTCCGGAAAGCGATGATTTCACATCAACAGACAATCTGTTTAATTATCAGGCGAAGATCATCCGTGACCTGGCAAAAGAGGAATCCTGCGTCATTATCGGTCGTTGTGCGGATTATGTGTTGAAGGATTATCCTAATGTCCTCAGTGTATTTATTCATGCCCCGAAGGAATATTGTCTGGAAGGTGCAGCGAAGAAGCATAGCATGAGCCCGAAGGAATTGGAGCGCTTTATCAATAAGACGGATAAGCACCGTGCGGAGTACTATAAGTATCATACCGGACGGGAATGGACAGATGCAAGGAACTATGATCTGTGTCTGGACAGCTCCAAGCTGGGATACGAAAGATGCGTGGATGAGATCATTTCTTATATGAAGGTACGATTCCCAGAGGAGTAATATCTGACAGATTACATAATGTAAATATAATTTCATAGAACTGTAGTTTTTTTGAATTAAGAATTCCTCTGTAAAGATACAGAGGAATTTTTTTAATACCATTATAGAAAACCATTATAGAAAATCAGATAGAGAATAATAGCAAAGTGCTCAAGCTATTTGTAGAATCGGAACACGCCGAACACAGTGCCAAGGATCTGGCAGTCATCGACGATGATGGGATCCATGGTGTCATTCTCCGGCTGGAGACGGATATGTCCCTTTTCCTTATAGAAGGTCTTAACTGTAGCGGAATCATCGATCAGAGCAACAACAATCTCGCCGTTATGTGCTGTGTTCTGGGCATGCACGAAGACACGGTCGCCGTTAAAAATACCGGCATTGATCATGGACTCTCCGCGAACGTTCAGGATGAAAGAGTCTCCCTTGGGTACCACATCGGCGGGAACCGGGAAGTAGTCCTGAATATTCTCCTCCGCGAGGATCGGCTGTCCGGCAGCTACATTGCCGATGACAGGGAGGCTTACCATCTCGGTACGTACCATCTGAAAGCTGTCGTCACAGATCTCAATGGCACGGGGTTTGGTCGGGTCTCTGCGGATGTAGCCGTTCTTCTCCAGTGTCTCTAAATGAGAATGTACGGAAGAGGTAGACTTCAGATTCACCGTCTCACAGATCTCACGTACGGTAGGGGGATAGCCTCTCTTCAAAATCTCATCCTTAATATAATCTAATATTTCCTGCTGCTTGGCAGTGATCTTTCCATAACCCATAAATGACCTCCGATAAATGCTGGTTCTTGTTAATTTATATAATGATTATAGCATAGCAAAAATTAAAAAGCAAACATATATTCCAAAAATATGTTCGATTTTTGACTTGACATCAGAATGCATGTTCGATATAATACAAACATAAAGAACAAATGTTCCCGAACACGTTTTCTTATATGAGGTGAATGAGTTATGAGAGTACAGAAGAGTGTATACTATATGACAGACAGAGAGTTAAGAATATATAAGAGACAGCTGAGACGGAGACGTCAGCTGCAGCGCAGAATAGTTACCATGCTTGCTACCATCTGTGTGATTGCATTCTGTGCAGTGTCCTATCACGGAATCCGTTCTTTGGCAAGCTCCGGAGAAGATCAGCTGAAGTTCAAATATTATACACAGGTAACTGTTGCATACGGAGAGACCTTATGGGATCTGTCCGATGATTACATCGATTATGATGAATATAAGGATAAGAAGGAATATATTGCAGAAGTACAGAGTATCAATCATCTGGCGGAAGAGGACAGCATCCGTGCCGGACAGACACTGATCGTACCCTATTATTCTTATGACTTTGTGAAGTAATTAAGATGAAATAATATAAAATACACCGGATCATAAGTGTAATGTGATTCGGTGTATTGTTATTTATAGCAGGAGATTAGCTGTCCGGATGCTCCGAATGTCTGCCAGAGTGTTCCCTCAGATGAAAGGCATTGGCTGCCTGCTTACGACGCTGTTCTTCCAACGCTGCGTAGTGTTTTCTTGTGGTATTGACATCCTTATGCCCCAGAACATCCGCCACCAGATAGATATCGCCGGTCTCTTTATAGAGCTCGGTACCGTAAGTGCTGCGTAGTTTATGGGGGGTGATTTTCTTCAGGGTGGTGACGCGCGAAGCGTATTTTTTCACTAGATTCTCTACGGAGCGGACTGCCATACGGCGGTTCTGCAAGGACAAAAACAGTGCATTTTCATGTCCCTCCGCAGGGATGATATGTTCCCGCTGTTCCAGATAGTCGAGCAGAGCGGTTTCTACTTCATCTCCGAAGTAGACGATTGCCTCATATCCACCTTTTCTCCGGATCTTGATGCCGCCGTTATCGAAATCCACATCGTTAATATCCAGTCCCACACATTCCGATACACGAATACCGGTTCCCAATAAAAGTGTCAGAAGTGCCACATCGCGGAGCTTGGTTTTCTTATGATATTCCAGTTCCTTTTTGGTCAGCTTAGTGCCGTCCTCCACCTGATCCAGCAGAATAGCCACTTCGTTGGGCTCTAACCGGATAATCTCTTTTTCGTGGCGTTTCGGAAGGGGAACCAGTGCCGCGGTATTTTTCTCAATGCGTTCACTCTGAAAATAGTAATTATAGAAACTCCGTAGAGCGGCAAGCTTTCTTGCCTTACCACGTTCCTCGTTGGTGATATCTTTTCCGTCCTTCTGATACAGGCTCATATAGTCCAGATATTCTTCGATATCCGTCCGTTGTACCATATCCAGGACGGACAAAGGCAGCTCGGTAATCTCTCTTTTTTTACAATAGCTGTTCGTCTCATGGAGAAATTCAAAAAAGAGACGGATGTCATAGGCATAAGCAAGCCTGGTTCTAGTGGAGGTATAGGGTTCGATCCCACGGAAGAAATCTCGGCAGAACGGCGGAAGCGTATCCAGTACCTTACGAAGCTTGAGAATATTGTTCTTATTTTGTTCATCGTGGTAATTTTCTTCTTTAATGACTGCCAAAGTAATCGGTCCATCCTTCCATATTTCCTTTTTGAATCGCGGTAAAGATACGGTTCTTGATGCCGGGATTCTCTCTATTAAGTTGCCCAAGCAGTTCTTTGACATATTCCCGCCTGGTATGTCCGTCGGCGGGACAGGGACTTTTTACGACAGGGATCTGATATTTGTTCACAAAGCCGATGACTTCCGATTCCTGCATATAGATCAGAGGCCTTATCACGGTTAAGTCTGTTTTATCCAGATGAGTTACCGGAGAGAATGTATGCAGACGCCCTTCATAGAAGAGGGACAGCATCATAGTCTCCACCACGTCATCCTCATGGTGTGCGTATGCGATCTTGTTACATCCGGCAGCCTTGATGGCATCGTTTAAGGCTCCTTTTCGCATTTTGGCACATAAGGAACAGGGATTGTCTTCCTTACGATCTTCAAATACGATTTTGGCAATGGAGGTATTCACTATAGTATAGGGGATGTCTCTGTCAGCACACAGTGTACGGATTTTATCCAAATTCAGATTGTCAAATCCAAGATCGACCGTTACTGCAATAAGCGTAAAATGCTTCGGATAAAATTTGCTGAGTTCATTTAAAGCCAGCAGGAGAGTAAGACTATCCTTGCCGCCGGAGATTCCCACGGCGATCCGGTCGCCTTCTTCAATCATATGATAGTCATCCACGGCCTGTCTGACACGGCTCAATACTTTTTGTAATGTCATTGTTAACTCCATTCTTTTACTGGTATCTATTTTATACTGCCGGGAATTCTTTTTCAACAAAAACGACAGATTTCTTCTTGTGGTAAGGTCAAAACCATAGTATATTAAAAGAGATAAGATTTTATGAAGAAAGGTGTAGTTGAATGAAATACGACTTAAAAAACAATAAGTATTTTCGTTGGGGTCTGACCGCATTTTTGACTATTGCAGCCAGTATCTGCTTCTATTATCTGTTATTCCATGGGAACAGTATTAAATCAGGATTCCATACGATCACAGGAATTCTTATGCCCGTGTTATATGGTCTGGTGACAGCATATCTGTTGACTCCGGTATTGAATTATATAGAGACAAAGCTGTTATTCCCTTTGTGTCGGAAAATGAAGGTGAAGGAAAATAAGAAGCGCAATTCCATTGTTCGTGGAATCGGCATTCTGATCACAGCATTTTTGTTTATTGCCCTGATCTACAGTCTGGTTGCTATGATGCTTTCGCAGATTGTTCCCAGTATTGTAAACATTGCATCTAATTTTGATACCTATATCAGTAACTTTACAAAATGGATCAGTAAGATCATGGATGATAATCCGGAGTTGGGAAGTCAGATTACTTTACTGATCGATAAATATTCCGTAGAGCTGGAGAACTGGTTAAATAACACGGTGCTGACCAAGACCAGTCAAGTGCTCATGACAGTATCCTTAAGTGTGATAAATATTCTGAAAGGTCTGTGGGATTTCATTATAGGATTTGTTATTTCTATTTATGTTCTGGCAAGCAAGGAAAAGTTTGCCGGACAGGCGAAGAAAATGGCATATGCTTTCTTTGAGCAGAAGTCCGCAAACCGTCTGATCAGAAGCTTTCGTTTTACCCACAATACTTTTATCGGATTCATTGGCGGTAAAATCGTAGATTCCATTATTATCGGATGTCTTTGCTTTATCGGAACCACCTTACTGCAGACGCCTTATGCAGCTTTAGTCAGTGTAATCGTAGGTGTAACGAATATTATTCCTTTCTTTGGTCCCTACCTGGGAGCGATTCCCAGTGCTATTCTGATCCTGGTGGTCGATCCGATGCATCCGCTAAACTGTGTTTATTTTGTACTGTTTATTCTGGTATTACAGCAGTTTGACGGTAACTTCTTAGGTCCCAAGATCCTTGGCAATTCCACAGGACTTACGGGATTTTGGGTTATTTTTGCAATCACGGTATTCGGAGGATTGTTCGGAATCCTTGGCATGATCGTCGGTGTGCCCATTTTTGCGGTAATTTATGCGGCGATTAAGGCAGTAGTCAATACGTTTCTTCGGAAAAAGGATCTGCCGGTAGAGACTGTAAAGTACTCTTATCTTAAGAATATTGATGAGGAAGGATTCCATCAGTTGGATTCCAGGCTACAAAGGGACCATGAGATCAAAGATCAAGTTGATTTTGAACAGGATAAAAAAGATCAAGAAGAGAAAAACGTAGGAGAGAAGTAGGCAGATGCGATTTGTAATACAGCGAGTACAGCATGCAGAGGTAAAGGTAGATGGTGAGGTAACCGGTAGCATCAGCAAAGGCTTCCTGGTGCTGATCGGCGTGGCTGAGACAGACACCAGGGAAATTGCCGATAAAATGATTAAAAAGCTTCTTGGTCTGCGGATCTTTGAAGATGCCCAGGGCAAGACCAATCTGGATCTGCATGCCGTTAACGGTGAATTGTTGCTGGTATCACAATTTACACTGTACGCAGATTGCAAAAAAGGAAATCGTCCGTCCTTCATCAACGCCGGCAAACCGGATATGGCGAATGAACTGTACGAATATATCATCAGCAGGTGCCGCGAAAGTATTCCCAAGGTAGAAAAAGGAATCTTTGGTGCTGATATGAAAGTATCCCTGCTAAATGACGGCCCATTCACCATATTGCTGGATTCCGCGGAAATCTGCTAAAACAGACGAAACAAGCTTTATGAAGCGTTACAGAGTCATCTTCCTGCAGAACTATTCGTTAAACTTGTCTTTTGCGCATAGTTGGTTCGGCGCCTGCTATCGTAGTGAGGGCTGATTTGCGTAACGGTGATAATTAACTCATTTACCATTTCTGTCCGTTCGATAATTCCGTCCCATTCTCCAGGGTACTCACAGTTCGCAATAATATATTCATCCACAGTAAAATGTTCGTTAGTACAATGCCAATTTACATAGGCATCCTTGTGGAAATATTTTCTGATTTCTTCCTCATCCTGAGCAAGAACAGCTTTCCAAAATTGCTTTATATTCATTCTTTTCTCCTCACAATTACCAATTTTCTTAATTCTGCAAACTGGAATCTGTCGCTTTAATACCCGTGGTCAACATGTTCCCAATTCCCACTGTCATTCCTAATTAGAATCCATTTCCAATCATCATATGTTGAATCCGGATTAAGCGAACCATCCCCGCCTGATGAGTCTACATCGAAAGATGATAATATTACGATTGCTTCATCCGCGTCATATTGTTCAGCCCATTCATAAAATTCATCGGCGTATGTATCTCCGGGATAGGACAGTTTTGTCAGTGTGCAGCCGTCAAATTCGTTGCCGAAATAGTCTTTTACTGTTTGGAAAGCCGCCTCAATATCACTGTCTGAATATATTTCCGATGGTTTCCAATCAGGAATTTGAACATTGTCAATATTCCCACCACTATTCTTTCCACCACAGCCGGCAAGAACAAAAATCATTATCAAAGCTGTCAGAAAACAGAATAAAGTTTTCCTATTCATTTTTCGATACCTCCTACGAATTCCGATTTTTCTATCCTGCACATTCTTTACATCATCCAGACTGCTCTGCAGTTTATCAATATCGCTGTAATATAACTTTCCCTGTGAATTACCAAGCTTTACTGCCTGATTAATATTATTTGCAATACCGGCAATAACACGGATTACCAATAACCTCTCTTATACTAATTTCAACAAATTATAAATAACAATAAATGTGATAGCTACAAAAGCTATTGTTCCCAAACAACCAGCTGTCCGCTGTGATCCTTGACTTGCTTCTTCCTTGCAAACGCTCTTAGAAGGGTTATTCGAATCATAATAAACCGTTATTGTATAAGGGAACTTTACAGCTACCATACCTGGTGACTGAAACGTAATTTTCTTTTTATATGAAATACCATTAACTTTATACTCATAGGTGCATTTCATTCTATCATTTTTAAAGTTTGCGTTTCCAGATTCATCGTTTCCTAATCTAAGCTTATTATCTATAAGCGTAGCCGTTGTATAACACCCCTGCTTTTTTGCTTTTTCCATAAACTTTTGATTAAAGGAACGACCTTTCAGAAAAATCTTTATATAACATACAACCAAAACTAATGCACCAGCTATCAAAGCGATAGCACTTCTAATTTCTTCGCTCATTTTTATGTACCCATTCTTTCTTTATCCACTGCATATCAATGACCTCTCTTATACTAATTTCAATAAATTATATATTAATATGATTACAATAATCGGAATTACAATTGACATATAACATCCTGTTTGCTTTTGTTTGTTCTGCCCTAATTCAACATCTGCAAACGACTTTGAGGGATTGTTTTTGTCATAAAAAATTTCTACCTGATTAGGATAATTAACAACAATTCCTGTGTCAGTATATGTGATTTTCTTCTCAAATCTTTTTCCGTCCACAAAATACTCATAGGTTACGATCTCACTTCTGTATCGTCCCTCAGGACCTGTAAATCTTCTATAATCGTTCTTTACAACCCTACCTGTGGTTATACATCCACTTTGTCTTGCTTTTGCCATTAGCTGATTTCCCTTTGTTTTGCCTTTAAGAAAAACAAAGAAAAATAGCCAAGCAAAAATAACAGCACCACAAATTAAAGCTATAGTTATTCTTATATCGTCACTCATGAAAATCTCCTTACTCAAACATAAAATGCAACAACTGCACGGTGTTTCCTGTTGTACTCACGAGGCAGGTTTCATTACTATTAAAATACAATGTATCTTTGTATGTGTAGTCAATAATCGTTCAATTTCGATTTTACAATTCGTCCAACTGGTATTTTCGGTTCTACAAGTTTGAGCTTTCCTTATAGTTTGTATTGCATAAAATTACCATTATGAACAAATCCATATGCTGTATATAATTTTACGCCCATATCAGAAGCAGTAATCTGTATCGTGCCGCAGCCATATTTTCTTGCTTCCTCTATAACTCTGTGCAAAAGCTCTTTTGCAATTCCCATCCGTCTGTAATCTGGATTGGTAAACATACTTGATAACAGTCCCATTTTTCCGCTTGGGCAACCGAAATATGGAGGCTTCTCAACAAAAGACATACCGCTTGTTCCGATTATCTTGCTCCCATCAACAGCTATCCAAGATACGAATGTGCCGTCTGTCATATGACGCTTATAATAATCTTTTAAAGCAGGTTTTAAATCAATATCTTCTTTTGCACCTTCTTCCCTTAACTGATTTATTCTCATTTCAATAAAAATATCAAGTTCATTTTCAGTTAATCTCTTATATGCTATTGACATTTCGTCACACCTCCAACTTCCAAGTTTCTGTTCTATACAAATCGAATTTAATAATTAGCTTTTTTCGCAATCAAAACTCCAACAGGAGCTAAACCGCCATCCACCAAATCTATTTCGACAACTGTAAAGCCATAATCCGATATAAACTTGCAAAAACTTCCCTTGTTCCATTCTGTGTATGCTTTAAATCCTGTAATAGACATCAATCGTTTTCGTAAACCACTTGAATTTTTCTCTGCCCATAAGAAAGTTGGTGCATACAAAATACCATCTTTTTTTAATACTCTACGAATTTCCTGCATTGCTTTTTCAGGCTCCGGCATAATGTGCAGTGCATTTGAAATTACTACACAATCAAATTTTTCATCCTCGTATGAAAGTGCTGTTGCATCCGCTACGAAAAAACGAAGTTTTTCTGTTGTGCCTCTCCTTTTTGCTTGCTCAATCATATTTTCCGAAAAATCGGTTGCCGTCCAACTATTAGTATAATCAGACAGTGGAAAAGATAGTTGCCCTGTTCCACAAGCTAATTCTAATATGTTCATATCAGGTTTGAGATAATCTCTAATATACCCGCAAATTGCATTATAAAATTTCTTATCTGACTCCATCAAAGGTGCATATATTTTTGCAAGTCGTTGCCAATAACCCTTGTTTGCCTTGTCTTTCATATCAAAATCCCCATTTTATTCAATAATACAAATTCTGATTTATCTATTTGCATAATCAATCAAAATCTTTTTGCAACTACTGCAACGATAAGCTTCACAATGAGGGATTCCTTCTGAACCTTTACTCAATTCCAGATCGTCCGATTTTTTAATACGAAAAAAAACTTTTGTCGGATTATCAACTGCAAAAGTAATGTCTCGTGAACTCATTAGGTATCCTCTTATCATTTCATCACCACAATATGGACATTTCATGAAAATTCACCTCCTATAAATTCCGATTTTTCAGCTATATAAACTGAAATTTGGAACGTGCTTTATAAATTTTTTCCGATCCCCTCAAGCTCGTTCATGGAATCCTTGTTTTTATCAAGTTCATCTCTGGCTGTTGCGTAATATGATTTTTTGAAAAGCATATCCCATGAAAGATATTTTGC
>DLZQ01000059.1 GCA_003447295.1 Lachnospiraceae bacterium | reverse complement strand
GCGGCATTCGCCGCATCACGGCAAAAATAAAAACCGTGATTTGTGAGCAAGCTCCCAATCACGGTTCTTATTTTGCCTATGCGCGGCTCATTGCTCGCGTAACTTTCAATTTATACATTTTCAATCTGCCAGTCGATGGGCTCCACGCCGTGTTCCTTCAGGAAGTTGTTGGTCTTGCTGAAAGGTCTGCTGCCAAAGAAACCGCGGTAAGCAGACAATGGACTGGGATGCGGTGCCTCCAGAATCAGGTGATTGGGATTGTTCAGCATAGATTTCTTCATCTGTGCCGGTCTGCCCCACAGGATAAACACAATGGGACGATCCTGCGCATTCAGCGCCCGGATGGCGGCATCGGTGAATTCTTCCCAGCCTTTGCCATGGTGGGAATTTGCCATGTGCGCCCGCACTGTAAGCACCGTATTGAGCATCAGCACACCCTGTTCGGCCCATTTTACAAGATAGCCGTTGTTGGGAATATAGCAGCCTAAATCATCGTGTAGCTCCTGATAGATATTCACTAAAGAAGGAGGGATCTCCACATCCGGTTTCACGGAAAAGCACAGACCGTGTGCCTGTCCCACATTGTGATAAGGATCCTGCCCTATGATCACGACTTTTACCTTACTTAACGGGGTCAGATGAAATGCATTGAAAATATCATCCGCCGGGGGAAATACCACGGTGGTATCATATTCATTTTTGACAAATTCAAAAAGCTGTCTGTAATAGGGCTTATGAAATTCTCCGCCCAAAGCCGTCAGCCAGTCATTTGTGATCATTGCCATAATCTAATCCTCCCTGTCGTCCTTAGAGACGGACACTGATTCCTTTTTCCCGCAGGTATTCCTTCACCTGCCGGATCTCTAATTCTTTGTAATGGAACAGAGATGCTGCCAGAACTGCCTCTGCCTTTCCCTCCGTCAGAGCATCATAGAAATGAGACAGCTGTCCCGCACCGCCGGACGCGATGACCGGGATACTAACGCTCTCCGCCACGGCTCTGGTCAGCGCCAGATCGTAGCCTTCCTTCGTTCCGTCTCCGTCCATACTGGTCAGCAGGATCTCTCCTGCGCCCATCTTCTCTGCGGTTCTCGCCCATTCCACAGCGTCCATGCCCATGTCCACACGACCGCCGTTTTTATAGATATTCCATCCGCTGCCGTCTGCACGCTTTTTGGCATCAATGGCAACCACCACACACTGGCTGCCGAACTTCTCTGCCGCATCACTGATAAGCCGGGGATTCATAATGGCTGCGGAATTCACAGAGATTTTGTCCGCACCTTCACGAAGAATTGCCTTGAAATCATCCACGGTACGGATTCCTCCTCCTACGGTGAAAGGAATAAATACCTTGCTTGCCACCTTCCGCACCCACTCTAACTGTGTGGCTCGACTGTCCGCAGAAGCCGTAATATCCAAAAATACGACCTCATCCGCACCGGCCGCGTCATAGGCTGCCGCTACCTCGGAAGGGTCTCCGGCATCCCGGAAATTTACAAAATTCACACCTTTTACTACTCTGCCATCCTTCACATCCAGACAGGGAATTACTCTCTTCGTATGCATATCAATTTCCTCCCTGCTCGTTTTTCTCACAGAATTCCTTCGTGACATTTATAAAATTCTGCAGGATCTTAAGACCTACGCCGGAGCTTTTCTCCGGATGGAACTGGCAGGCAAAAATATTATCCTTCTCCACAGATGCATGAATCCGTGTTCCGTATTCCGTGGTAGCGGTAACGATAGACGGATCTGCCGCCTCCAGATAATAGGAATGTACAAAATACACGTAAGAATGTTCCTCGATTCCCTGAAAAAGCCGCCCACTGTTAGGAAATGCAATATCATTCCAGCCGATGTGGGGAATCTTCAGTCCAGGTGCCGCGGGAATCCTGCGAATCCTGCCGTCTAACAGATGCAGTCCCTCCACTTCCGGGGTCTCTTCGCTGCTTTCGAACATCAGTTGTAATCCCAGACAGATTCCCAGAAAAGGGATCTTCCTGTCCACTACTTCCCGTATAACCTCCACCAGTCCATACTGATGGAGCTTCTCCATGGCATCACCAAAGGCTCCCACCCCCGGCAGGATCACACCGTCTGCGGACAGGATCTCCTCTCTGTCTCTGGTGATCTTTACTTCTTCTCCTAAAAAGTGCAACGCTTTTTCTACGCTCTTTATATTACCAGCATCATAATCGAGAACTGCGATCATTGCTGTATCTCCTTTTCTTCCGGAAGCGGATCCGGCAATTCTTCCGGTAAGTTTTCCGTGTTCTGTGCGGGGTTAACTGCCGTCTCTGCCTGGGTGGTCCCTTGGAATTCCCAGGATCCCAGTCCCAGCTTCTGCAGAACCATCATAACGTTCTTCGTATATTCTACATTATCCGAAATATCCGCTATCGCCTGCGCTTCTTCCTGACTCAGCTGATATTTTTCTGACAGAATATTAAGAATCTCTCCGAATGCAGAGGTCACCTCATCCTGCACATTCCATTGTGTCGCATAATCTAGCAGGGAAGGATAGTCATGTACCGCCTGCAGCAGGCTGTCTAACGCTTCCAGTTCAGAACCCTCATTTACAAATACTTCGTATTCTCTAAGCCACATCCGAATGGTCAGAATGCTCTCGGATTTGCTGTACATGACCTGTTCGGTCTCATTCAGTTCTCTGCCGAACAGATTCTGATAACAAGTCTGGTAATCTCCCGCATAATAAGCTTCTCTGCCACTTCTCTTAGACATATATTCTGTCAGGAAATTTCCTACGATCAGTATCACTGCCCCCAGAGAGATACATACTACCACAATGGGAATGATTTTTTTCGGAGAAAGCTTTTTTTCGGGTACAGCCGGTGCATCTTCCTTTTTCGGTTTTTCCTTTTTCGGCTTCTTCGGCTGTTTTTCCTTTTTGGGCTTTTTCTCTTTTTTCTGCTTTTTCTCTTTCTTTTTACCGTTCTTGCCGTTCTTGTCCATCTCTTCGAGGATCTGCTTATTCTCATCGGACAGTTTTAGCTGGTCGCTCTCCTCTTCCTCCTCATCCTCTTCGGTGAACAAGTCGAGCAATTTTGCGAAAAATCCCTTTTTCTCTTTCTTCTGTTCCGCATCTTCTGCAATATCCGCGCCGGCTGCTTTCAATATATCCATGATATCTGAGGACTTGGGATCTGCGGTGGTTTCTTCCGCACTGTCCTGTTGTCCCGGAAATGCTCCGGCAAGCAAAGCATCCAGTTCATCATCAGAAGTAGCGGTGGTCTCCGTGTCAGCTGCTTCCGATACGGAATTTTCCTCCACAGGATCTGTGGTTGTTATAGGATTCCGCGAATCTACCGTTTCTGTTGTTTCTGTTGTTTCTGTTGTTTCAGTAGTTTCTGGCGGCTCTTCCTTCGATTTTTTCTTAAATCTGTCAAAAAATCCCGGAGTTTTCTTTCTTCGACCTCGTTTGCCCTTTTTCTGCTCTTCCGTTGCCACTTCGTCCGCAGGCTCTCCGGCCGGCTGTGGACTTACCTGATCCAGCAGATTAGACAATCCTTCTTCGTCCGCGCTCTCCAACATTCTGATCAGATCATCGTTCGAATCGTTATTCTCCTGCTTCGGTGCCTCCTCTGCCTGTTCTCTGTTCTGTTGCAGCAGGCGGTCGATTTCATCCTCCGACATAGATGCTGTCTCTTCCGGGTGAATTGTCGCATTCTCCGAAGCAGTATCTGGTACCGCACCTGACACCGCATCTTCCTTTTGTGCATTCAGTGCGGACTGCAGCAGATCATCCATATCACTCATATCGATCTGCGGTGCGTCCTGCTCTGCCGACTCCGACTTTTTTTTCTCTTCTACGCTTTCCATGGTTTCTTCGTTTTCAATTCCCTTTAATAAATTATCCAGGTATTCCTCCTGTGAAGGCATCTGTCATTCCTCCGATTTCTCACAAGTTACTAGCAGGTTAAGTTTAACACAGGCTAAGCAGCCAGGCAATGGGATTTTGTTCCCCATCAACGCAATACAGACCTGCTTTTTGTTGAAATAATGCTATTCTCTGGAAAGGATTCTTTATAATAGATGGAAAACGATTCCCTTCTCCGATCTCTAACAGTACCATTTTATGATTCAGGGTGTTCTGCAACCATGTCTGGTAGGTTGTCCAGTTCTCCAGATAACCCTTTTCATCATATTTTGCGGCATACACATTATTCAGGATCATGTTCTTCCCGCATTTTGGGCATTTTCCAAGGTTGGGAGATAAAAATTTTCCTGCACGCAGTTCTTCATAGCAGTGCTGTAGATTCTCTCTGTCCGTTTCCGTAACTTCCGTAATTTCTTCCTCACAACCGTCCGGACATTGTTTTTTTCTAAAATCTCCGCAGGGAGATACATATCTTTCCTTTTTCAGGAGCATTTTTTTCCAGGGGATCTGTGTCGGTATCGGACTGGTGGAAGACGATACCACAAAATAACTCTTTTTCTCCAACACAGAAGCCAGATTGTTAAGTCCCTGCCGGATCTCTTCCTCTATTTTAGGGAGTTGCTGCTCCCGCAATTGCTCCTCCACGTAGGGCAGAAGCCATAATGCATTATTTTTCTGCAATTGTTCCCGCACTTTTCCGTACTCCGGGTTGGCCTCCAGGAGATTTTCCATATCAAACTCCTGTCCCAGACCTACTAATACATATTCCGCTTCTTCTATTTTCTGAAGGATCTCTTTCGTTCTGTCATCCATATCATTGCCCCGATATTATAAGAAAAGGCTGGGACTAGCCCAGCCTTTTTGCTTTCTAAATGCCTTATCTGTCCAAATGTTTCTCTGCTACCAGTTCATCTACAATCTTTACCAGGTTGCCGATCTCCGGCTTGGAGAGCTGTGCATCTGCTCCCAAGGCCTCTCCTTTTCTCTTCATATCGTCATTTACAAGAGAAGAGAAAATAATTACGGGAATATCCTTGGTTGCATCGTCTGTTTTAACCAGCTTGGTCAATCTGTGTCCGTCCATCTCAGGCATCTCAATATCCGTAATGATACAACGAACATGCTGATCCAGTGTTCCATCTTCCTTACACTGTGTAATCACATCGTATGCCTGCTGACCGTTCTCTGTATGAATCAGGTTCACATAACCGGCTGATTTTAATGAGTCAACGATCAACTTGTTCAGCAATGGTGAATCCTCTGCGATCAGGATTGGAACAGAACTTCTGGTACGCTCACCAAGTTCATTCAGTTCAGACATCTTAAGTCCTGTTTCAGGATTGATATCCGATACAATCTTCTCGAAGTCCAAAATGATGATCAGCTTGTCATTCTTCTTAATAATACCGGTAGCAACACTCTCGTCTGCTGCGGAAATCGTGATATCCGGCTTAATGATATCTCTCCAGCTGACTCTGTGAATACCAAGCACCGTCTCTACATGAAATGCGATATCCAGTTTATTGAAATTGGTAACGATGAACAAACCCTTTTTCTCGGACTCTCCGCGTCCCAGACAATTCTTCAGATCAATGGCAGTAATCATTGTATCTCTCGGCATAAAAATACCTTCGATACTGGGATGTGAATTAGGAACCGGTGTCACCGGCTGGTAGGTAATGATCTCTTTGATCTTGGCAACATTGATTCCATAAGAATTCCCAGCCAGAGTAAATTCCAAAATCTCTAATTCGTTTGTTCCGTTTTCAAGTAAAATCTTAGTATCCATACTTACTCCTATAACCTTCTCACTGCATTTGTCTTGTATTTCGTATATTTTCAAAAGTCCGCCTTGCAAACTTTTACTACGTTCTTTTTAATTATAACATATTTTTCTAAAAAAGAAACAATTATCTGAAATTAATGTATAAAAAAAACGATAGCAAAATGCTATCGTCGTTATCTATGATTCAGTTTAAGTTTATTCCTTCAAAACCGAACACTGAAACCTAATCTCTTATATCCTAACTTCCATCCTGCTTTCCTATCCAAAAC
>DLZQ01000090.1:26155-26409 GCA_003447295.1 Lachnospiraceae bacterium | reverse complement strand
GTAGCCATTGCCCGTGCGCTGGCGGCAGCACCCGCTATCATTCTGGCAGATGAACCCACCGGCAATCTGGATTCCAAAACCAGCCAGGATGTATTGAGCCTTTTGAAAGTCACCAGTCAAAAGTTCGCCCAGACAATCGTAATGATCACTCACAACGAAGAAATTGCGCAGATGGCAGACCGCATTATCCGTATCGAAGATGGTCGGATCGTCTCCCAGAACTAACGGGAGGTGGCTACGATGAATGTCAAAAA
>DLZQ01000090.1:0-25927 GCA_003447295.1 Lachnospiraceae bacterium | reverse complement strand
ATGTCAAAAACAGAAAATGTATTTGGAAATTAAGCTGGCGTTCTTTATGGGCATCCCGTAAGCGTAATATCATTGCAATCATTGCCATTGCGCTGACAACGCTGCTATTTACCTCTCTGTTTACCATAATAATGTCCATAAATTCCAGCTATGAGAATTACACCTTCCGTCAGGTGGGTGGGTACTGTCATGGAACCTTTAAGGAAGTGACAGAAAAACAGATTCAGAAGATTGCCGCCCATTCAAATATAAAGGAAATCGGCAAGCGCATCAGTACCGGCTATATAGACAGCGGTGCATTTGCCAAAGTACCTGCCGAAGTCAGCTTTATGGATGCCAACTGCACCAAATGGAGCTTTGCCAAACCTACCACCGGACACATGCCTCAGAGCGGCAAAGAAATCGCCATGGACACAAATGCCTTGAAACTTCTGGGTATTGAGCCGAAGTTAGGAGCAGAAATTGAACTTACCTATACGGTTGGTGCTTTATCCCAAATGCCTTATGAGAAAACAGATACATTTACTCTGACGGGATGGTGGGAATATGATGATATAAGTCCTGTTCACTATATCAATATCAGTGAAGAATACGCAAAAGAAATAGAATCGGAAGCTGTGTCCAATGGACTGGAACCGTTCCGTATTGATTTGAATGTGATGCTGGCATCCAGCATGAACATCCGTGCTCAGATGGAGCAGGTGGATCTGGACTTAGGGTATGCTTGGGATGAAACAGGTGAAGGGGAACTTGTACGCATCGGTGTAAACTGGGGCTACACTTCTTCACAGCTTGGCGAAAGCATAGATGCATCCATACTAATTGCGATTGTCGCTTTCCTTACGTTGGTAATCTTCACAGGTTATCTGATTATCTACAACATATTTCAGATTTCCGTTACCGGAGATATTCGATTCTATGGTTTGCTGAAAACCATTGGTGTCACACCCCGGCAGTTGCGGCGCATCATACGCCAACAGGCACTATTTCTGTGCGTTGTAGGCATTCCGATTGGATTGCTGTTGGGATATGGTTTCGGTGCATCTCTGACGCCAGTCGTAATGGCACGAACCACTTTTGGTGTCGGCGTTTCCACCGTCAGCACTTCACCGTTGATTTTCTTTGCGTCTGCTCTGTTTGCGCTAATTACAGTTTTGCTGTCCTGTTCCCGTCCGGGTAAGATCGCTGCAAAAGTTTCTCCAGTAGAAGCAACAAAGTACACTGAAATTGTAAGGAGCAAAAAGAAACACTGTACTACCCATGGCGCAAAAGTACATCAAATGGCTTTTGCTAATTTGGGGCGAAATAAAAGAAAGACTATCCTTGTGGTTATCTCTCTTTCGCTTTCCGTGGTGCTTCTCAATATTCTGGTCACTTTTACCGGGGGCTTTGATATGGAAAAGTATCTTGCAAAGCAGACCTGTGCGGACTTTATTGTAAGCTCTACGGACTATTTTCGTCATAGTCGCTCTGGCAGCTTTATCTCTCAGGAACAAATTGAGCAAATTGAAACCAATATTTCTCCGTCCCTTTCTGGGTGTGGTTACAAGCTGACGGGCTATAAGCCATATGGCTGGATGAGTGAGGAACGCTGGCTACAGGACATGATGCACTATACATCCGAGGAAAATGCAAAAGCCCTCTTGGAACAGCAAAATCGTCGTGATGATCTTGTGAGCCAGCGTGCATTGATCGAAGGTTTGGATGAATCTCTGTTTGAGAAACTAACTGTGGTTGAGGGCGACATATCCCCTATGTTCCAAGAGGATTCAAAAGCAATCGCTGTAGTAGTCCTTACAGATGATTATGGCAACGTAAGTAATCTTGATTTTTACCCGCCTGTAGATTCTATTCAGACCATAACCTATATTGATGACGGGCATGATATTGACAGCCGTACCGGAAACCTTTGCGATGAAAACACGCCATCGGAATATATACAGTTTCAGATTTCAGAAAGCCATGATGTAGAATATACAGTATGTGCTTATGTCACAGTGCCACACTCTATGAGTTTCCGCTATTATACAACAGGCTACAGTTTTGTGCTTCCTATCGAAAAGCTAAATAATGACAGCCAGCATGAGAGTATCCCGATGTTTTATCTGTTCGATACTCCTGATGATAAGGCAGAAGCATCTGCGGAGAATTATCTTACTGATTTGACTGCGAATGACTTGTCCGAATTGATGTATGAAAGCAAAGCAACACTCCGAGCCGAATTTGAAGACTTTCAGAATATGTTTCTGCTGTTGGGCGGATTGCTCTGTGCCATCATTGGACTTGTGGGTGTTCTAAATTTCTCCAACGCCATGATGACCGGTATCCTTTCCCGCCGCCGTGAATTTGCTGTGCTTCAGGCTGTAGGAATGACGAACCGGCAGCTCAAAACCATGCTGATCTACGAGGGGTTGTTTTACGCAATGTCTTCCGTAGCGGCAGCCTTTATTCTGTCGCTGTTGGTGGAACCTCTTGCAGGAAAAATGCTGGGCAGTATGTTCTGGTTCTTCGAGTATCGGTTCACCATTCTGCCTGTCCTGCTGACAATTCCGGTATTTCTTCTGCTGGGGTGGCTGATCCCCTGCATGATGTATAATAACGCAGCGAAATGCAGCGTTGTAGAGCAATTAAGGGATGCTCAATAACTGTTAAGCAAAAAACGGTCCTCTGCCAATGAAAAGGCAGAGGGCTGAGTTTTAATCTAAGGGTTTACATTCAGTTACAGTTTTTAGATAATTTCGGGATCACCGTTCAATATCAAGTCTGCATATCCAATCGGATCATTGTAGATCAGATAGTCCAATTCTGACCGCTGATACATATTGTCGGCGACCCCATTCTCCACGGCGATGGTATCAATGACAATCATGCTGCCATCTAAGAATTTCAGTTCCACACAGGCATTATCCATGTTGAACTCACAAGAAATCAATCTATCCATTAGAAACCTCCATTCTATGGGATGTTAGATCATCCCAAAATATTTGAATGCTTCTCGGATTGCTTTCTCTTTTTCCGGCGGACACTGTGGCTGTCTGGCAGTCTCCGCTCCCGCTCCGGTCGGCGCAGAACAGAGGTCCACCGAACCTCTTGCGCCCTCGGACTTCGGCAGATTATAGTTCTTACCGACCCCAATCCCACATTTCCGCTTAATTTATGAGATATACAGGTTGGATACCTTTAACCCACTATGCTCCAGCACATAGTCCTTGATCTGGGTGTAGGTTGCCCCATCCTGAAATTCGGACATATCCATATCTTCCAAAGAGAACTCAACCCGAATCTTTTTCGAGTCGACCTCACCCTTGGAAAGCAAGACAACCGTCTCCACTATGCCATTACTGTCTCTTTGAAACACAGATATCCTCCAGATTCTGTGCACTCTCCGGTCCAATGGGTCTGCCTCCTGTGGTGATACCCCATCCTGCACGGATCTTGATAATATCGTCGATCTGTCCCTGGGACAACAACGTCTTCTTCCCTAAGATAAAGTTGTTCATCATCAGGATCTTCGCATAATATTCCGTGGTCTCCATGCGGTAATATGCCTGCATTAGGTTATCTCCCCAGGTCAGCACGCCATGGTTTGCTAACAGTACTGCATTGTATTCCCTACAATAGGGAGCTACCGCTTCCGGCACTTCCTCTGTGCCGGGCAGAGCAAAATGCACTAGCGGCACACAGCCCAAGGACAGTACCCCTTCCATCAGCACCGGTTCTTCCAGACTGATGCCCGCACAGGCAAACGCCGTCGCCGTCAGAGGATGTGCATGTACCACGCCTTGTACTTTCTGGTTTTCTTTGAATACTCTGAGATGCATCTTGATCTCACTGGAAGGCTTGTGCGTTCCCTCCAACACATTCCCGTCCAGATCCAGCTTCACCAGCATATCCTCTGTCATAAATCCCTTAGAAACTCCCGTTGGTGTTGCCCAGATCTCATTATCTCCGACTTTACAGGAGATATTCCCGTCGTTCGCTGCCACAAAGCCGCCCTGATACATTCTGCGGCCTACCTCTAAGATCATCTGTTTTGCCTGTGCATCTGATATATATTCCATACTAATCTCCATTCCGCAGACGATTCCTTCCGTCGGAGGAATCCTCCTTTTCCGTTCCAGCATGCAATAATATATTACCTTATTGCCCTTCTCCTTGTCCAGCTGATATTCCCAATAATCTTTTATGCATGCTTCCTAACATATTCTTTCGTAACTAATTATCTTTCCCTAGGTATCGTACCACATTTCTATTCTATTTTATGATACTAAAATACTTATGACCCGCCCCGATATGAGCATAAAAGTGGGATGATAATCCCTCGATATGCGAGTAGAGGGTAGGGTGCCATGTGCCAGTGGCACATGTTTAGCACGGACCGAAGAGGAATGAAATATCTTCTCATGTCTATACAAAAAAACGTCAAAATGCTATAATTAAATTTAAATCATTTTGCCAACACATACGAAGGAAGCATAGCACTATGACACGGAAGAAAGTTAAATTTTCTCATACCAAATGGCTGCTGCCGTTATGGATACTTCTTATCGGCAGTATTGTCTTATATATGATCGCTCATGCGGTACAGCAGTCCGACTCCAGGCACATCCGCACTCTTGCGGAACTGAATGCTGTAACCTACGGTGATAGCATGATCGCAGATCTCAATGCCGGTATCAACATATCAGATACACTGGAGCAGCTCCTGATCAGTTCGAACGGCAGAATTGACAAATTTGACACCATTGCAGACAGAATGATGGCAGATTACGTCCAAAGTATCCAGCTGGCTCCCGGAGGTGTCGTAACAGATATCTACCCCACTGAAGGAAATGAAGCAGGTAAAATAGATCTGATCCACGACAAAGACCGCGGAGAGATCGTAAATTATGGAATCGATCATGATCTGCTTGTCATGAACGGACCTTTTGAACTGAAGCAGGGAGGTTACGGCATTGCTATACGCAATCCTGTTTTTTTACAAGACAAAAACGGCAATTCCTATTTTTGGGGACTGACTATTGTTATCATCAAAGCTCCTGAAATTTTCCAGGACTCTGTTGATTCTTTATCCGGTTTCGGTTATCAATACAGGCTATCGAAGACCATCTCACCTCTGACCGATGAATATACCGTGGTAGACCAGTCGGAGGAGATGCTGACGGATCCTGTCGCTTATGATTTTACTCTGGGGGGCTGTAGATGGAAGCTGGAAGTCATGCCCACCGGTGGCTGGAAGAATGACACGCTTGTGCTTTTGGTAGTATTATGCGGCGTTGCAGTGATCTTACTGCTGGTGGTTCTCACGATATCTATACTCCTCGTAGATGAGCAGCGCAAAAAATTCCGCAGACTCTCCCTAACGGATGCTATGACCGGTCTCTTAAATCGTAACGGATTTAATTTGCAGCTGGAGGATTATCTGAAGGGAAATAAACAGAAAACCTGTGTCGGAATGTTACTGGACGTGGATAATTTTAAATTTATCAACGATGTCTATGGTCATACCATTGGTGATCAGGTTCTATTACAGCTTGCACAATCCTTAGTGCAGGCTTTTCCGGATAATTCCATTATTGCCAGAAATGGCGGAGATGAGTTCTGTCTCATCCTGAAGGATTGCAGTGCAGAAGAGGTTGCCTCTCAGATAGAGGCTTTCAGCAAGGCTTCCCGCTCTTTTTCAGCCAAGGGTACCGCGCATAACTATAGCATTTCCATTGGCTATGCGGAATACCCCACCAGCGCAGAAAAAGTCTCTGACATTCTCCGTTATGCCGATATCGCTCTCTATGAGGTAAAATTACAGGGAAAGCATGGTGCCCTGGCCTACCGACCGGATTTCCACAAAACCAAGCGGACACAGCTTGGTTTTGCATTATCGGATATTTCTGACAACCTGCCGGGTGCCTTTTTCATCTACCGGGCCGACAAGGAGGATGAACGCATCCTATATGCCAATCAGGAGATGCTTCAGCTGACAGGATGTACGGATCTGGACGATTTTATGCATTTTACGAAACATCAATTCCGTAATCTGGTGCATCCCGAAGATTTGACACAGGTAGAAGAAAGTATCTGGCATCAGATAGAATCCGGCACGAACGGATACAATGATTATGTCAAATACCGACTTGCTGTTAAAGATGGAACTTATAAGACAGTTCTGGATTATGGGCGTATCGTGGAGAGTGAACATCATGGCTCGGTTTTCTATGTGTTGGTAGTGGATTACGGATTTATCAAAACACACTACAATAATTGATCATAAAAATAAGAGAATAGCAAAAGTTCCTCCGGGGCATACTGGTTCCGGAGGAATTTTTATATGAAAGATCAGATCAAGTCTTACTTACAACGTTTAAATAATGGAGAAACTTTGGAAAGCGTCCAGGCGGATTTCGTCCGGGAATGTAAGGATGTGGATTCCGCCGAAATCATGCAGGCGGAGCAGGAACTGCTGCGGGAGGGTACTTCCATCGAAGAATTGCAGCGGCTCTGTGATGTGCATTCCGCCCTGTTCCATGGCTCCACCACAGAAGAGAAAATTGCCAATGCCGAAAAAACAGTAGCCCATTCTCCAGATGCCCAGAAACTGCACGCTGAGGACATAAAGAACCAACGGCTCTCCGCTGCTGCCGCCCTGATCCAGATCTCCGGGCATCCCCTACAGACTTTTACGCTGGAAAATGCAGCACTGGAAAAGCTGATTGCCCGCGCGAAGCAGGCTCTGAAAAATGGAACAATGAATGACGGATTGTTAAATGAGCTGCGTCAGATCGCTATCCACTATGCCAAAAAAGGAGACTTACTTTATCCACATTTGAAGGTGCAATATGGGATCAGCGGTCCCTCTGCGGTCATGTGGACAGTGGATGATGAGATCCGGGATGAACTGAATGCCCTTGCAAAACAAAGAGACCAAAAAGAAACCGATGCATGGAAACAACGTTTGAACGCCGTATTGACCCGCATGGAAGAAATGATCTACAAGGAATCCAATATCCTCTTCCCCAACTGCGCACTGAATTTCTCGGAGGAGGAATGGTATCACATCTACCGGGATGCCAAAGATTATGCGGAATGCTTCGGTATCCGGGGTGACAGTTGGGAGGCTGCGGAAGCACATCTGGCTGACACTGCCTCTACGGTTGGCACCATGTCTGCGGAACATGCTTTTGCAGCTGGTGAGACGAGAATCCACCTCCCCGGTGGCAGTCTGACCCTGTCGCAGCTGACCGCCATGTTGAATACGATTCCTTTGGAGATCTCTTTCGTAGATATCGATAATATCAATCGCTACTTCAACGAAGGTCCCAAGGTATTCAAGCGTCCCGGTATGGCATTGGGCCGGGAGGTCTTCACCTGTCACCCTCCTAAGATCGAAGAACGGGTTCGCCGAATTATTGGAGAATTCCGAGCAGGGAATCTGGACCAGGTACCGGTCTGGATGGACAAGGACGGCCGGACTTTTCTCGTGACCTATTATGCCATCCGGGATAAGCAGGAGCAATATCTGGGAACACTGGAACTGGTACAAGACATGGAGTTTGCAAAAGAGCACTTCCGCTAGGACAGTGCTCTTTTCTCTTCCTGTGCTTCCTCTACGTAAATGCGTGCGTTTTCCAGATTCCACCGGATCTCTTCTTCAGTAACAGCACGTTTTACTTTCCCGGGATTGCCGACGACCAGTGAATTATCTGGAATCTCCACGTTCTGTGTCACCAGCGCTCCGGCACCGATGATGCAGTTTTTCCCGATCTTACAGCCGTTCATCAGAATGGCTCCCATGCCGATCATGGTATTATCGCCAATCTTACAGCCGTGAACGATTGCACCGTGTCCTATGGTCACATGATCTCCGATCTCCACCGGATATCCGCTGCCCAGATGCACTACCGCATTGTCCTGAATATTGCTCTCTTTGCCGATGACAATGGAGTCCCGGTCGCCCCGGACCACCGCATTGTACCAAATCCCGCTGTTTTCTCCGATCGTCACATCTCCCAGCACCACTGCTCCGGGCGCTATAAATGCTGTATCATGGATCTGCATATATTTTCTGCTCCTGTTCTATTCTTATTTTGTTACAATACTCTTCTTTGTAACATATAGTTTATCACATTTTTTCTGAGCAATATCATATAATTTACAACATTTTTTCCGACCAATATTTTGTAGTTTACTACATTTTTTCCAATCAAAAAGGAACATTCCTCCGAATTGAGTACACAAAATGAGTACACAAAATGGGTCGCCACTTTCATGGCGACCCTCAGACTGTGCCTCTTCCACATAGAGCTGTGCGTTCTCCAGATCCCGCTGTTTCTCATGGATCTGCATATAAATGTCCCTTTTTGTTACAGTCTCTACAAACAATCTCCCGTCTGGCATTGTATCTCATATTCTATTCTGCTCATTCGCAACAGGATAAGTCCCTGTACTCCGGCGCTATAATAATTGATTCCATGTTCTGCCGCGTACTCTGCCAAAAGAGCATTTCCAATATCCTCCGCATCTGTGATAATGGCATTCGGCTGTACTGTCTGCAGCCACTTTTGTCCGTTTGAGGTATAGGTGCCATGATGATTCGATTTCATTACATCTGCCTTCAGAAGCTCGCCATATTGCTGTGCCAGCTTTTCTTCCATCCCCAGATACAGGTCTCCTCCGGTCAGATACTTTGATCTTCCGTAGACAAATTTCATCAAAATAGATACATTGTTCACACTCTCATCGTTTCCGACACATTTTTCCAGATCTTCGGTGGTCGGATGATATGCTGTGATGCGCACATCTCCTATCGTCCACTGATACCCCGCCAGCACATTCTCATAAATATGTGTGCCTTTCTGTTTAAGGTATTCCTCAAATAAGGGAGCCTGCTTACTGGATGCTATATAGGAACTTCGATAACAGGCATCAATACCTTCTCCATGCTCATACAGATATTGTGCCACGGCAAGCGCTCCGCCCGCATGATCATCATGGGCATGAGACAATACAAAATAATCCAGATGATGCAATCCCAGATCCTCCAGCAGTGAAATAATATGTGCACTGCAGGCAATGTAACCGGCATCTATCATCATTGTTTTGCCATTAGGGAATACAACAAGCGTACAATCTCCGCATTTTGCCCGGATTCCCGGCTCTGTCAGATCCGGTGTAAGAAAATACAGATTACCGTCTCCTCCATAAGACAACGCTTTTTTTACGCAATCCACCATCTCTTCATATCGATCTGCAACCGGATTATCATGGGTCTCCCGGTAGCCGGCAGGTTCTTCCTTCAGGCATTTTCGTTCCGCTGCCAGAAGATATTGATTATCGGATGCCGTTCCACTGATCAGAATTTTTTCCCACTGTGCCGCCGTCCCATGATAAATAACCGTATGAAGAGCTTCATCTTTTGCAAACGCTCTCATATCAATATTTTTCAGGCTGACGGGTAATTCCACCTTCTCCAGTGCCGTGCAATTATGAAATGCTTTCGCACAGATGATACGGATTCCTTCCGGCAATTTTACGTCCTTTAATGCGGTACAGCCGCGGAAGCTATACACCCCCAGATAGACAAGCGTCTCCGGCAGTTCCACTTCCTCCAGTGAAGTACAATTCTGAAAAGCGCAGTCTCCCACGCTCTCCAGTCCCGTACAGATTCTGACCCGACGGATTTCATCTCTGATTTCTTCCCATGGTCTCTCCTGATGTTCCGTCCAGTTCTGCATCTTCCCGGTTCCTGTAATCGTCAGGCATCCTGTCTCCTGTACAAAGCTCCATTCTGCATTATTCAATTTTTCATTCATATTCTTCCTCGTATCCGAAGCGTTACAGCTTCAGTTTCCATACAAACTTATTTCTCTCCAAAGGATAAATACTTTCCGAGATTTCAATAATCTGTCCCTCTTCATTCCTGGTAACAGAAGAAATCAGCATCGCAAGAGCATTTTCTTTCATTCCCATCAGATGACTCTCTCTGCTCTCCAGCGGACGGGCCGTCATTTCTTTTTCCAGGCTGAATCGATTCTTGGAATGATCATTGAGCGCCTTCGTCAGAGATGCCTTCGTAAAATCATAGTCAAACAAAAATGCATCACTCTCCGGCATATAGGACGTTGTCAATACAATCGGTCCTTTGTCAAAAGAATCCTTTACGTATCTGAGACGGCTCAGCTTAATGACTCTGCTGTCACCGTTTTCGAACTTTTCCGCCAGTTCCTCCGTCATCTCCATATAACGGAATTCCAGCACTTCCGTCTCTACCTCAATGCCCCGGCGAAACATTTCATTAAAAAAGCTCTCAATAAATACCGTCGTATCCTCCAATACGCGTGGTGCTGTAACAAAGGTACCTTTTCTCTTAACTCTTTTCAGATGTCCATCCTGCACCATCCGCAGCATTGCCGTACGCACTGTGGAACGACTGACACCAAATTGTTCACAAAGCTCCACTTCTTTCGGAATTTTATAACCGATCGGCCATTCTCCCGTATGAATCTTGTTCATGATATATTCTTCAATCTCTGAATATCTGGCTGCCATATTTCCCCCTATTAACACTTTCCTTTTCGTTTTCTGTGGTTTTGTTATCCGATCTCATTATGATATTACATATTACTAACAGTATAGCGAATTTGGGAATTTAATGTCAATAATCGAGCGTACTAATATGTACGAATTTCAAAAATTCTTGCGAAATGGATCCCATAAGCACGGTAAACTGTCACCTTTACAGTGTCACAAATTACATTCCCCAGCGAAATCCTGTTTAACCGCTGATAATTGTCACGTATTTCTTTACAAAATACTTCTTTTCCTTCTCTGAAAGCACGCACATCATAATCCCGTACAAGTTCATCCGGCAATCCCTTTACCTGTCGGTTTCTTACATTTCTTGTAAGAGAAGGCATGATTTCTTTTGTCAGATTTGTATCAAACGTCAGTTGGATCTGATGCAGCACCAATTTTCCGTCATAAGTGAGGGTGATTTCAGCCCCTTGTTCTCCGATCGGTGCTTCCCAGCAGTTACTTTCCTCCTGCTCCTGTCTGGCAATTCCGTTCAATACTTTCCATGGTTCATTTCCATGTGTATATCCGGATGCAGCTACCTTAGCTGACTTTGCATAATCGGCCGGATCCCGGTTACGGACTCCCGGAATATAGCAATCATCCCGCAAAAGCTCCTGCTGCAACTCTTCTATATGTTCCCCGATCTCCCTGGGAGTACAGCCATATCTGACAGCCATCGCTGCTGCCGTGCCTACCGCCTGTCCTCCCACAGCACAGGTTCCCATAACTCTCGTTGACCCAAATGCCATTTTTGTGGTACTGATATCACGTCCTGCCAGCATGACATTTTCCAAATCCTTTGCATAATAACATCTCCATGGTATTGTATAACAACCGTTAAAATTCAGGATCTGTGAAGGAATCTTATCCGTATCCAGAAGTCCTCCTCTCACATGCTGATCCATCTGCCAGCCACCATAGGCCACTGCATCCGGGAATATCCTGTTGACCAGTACATCGTTTTCATTCAACAGATAGTCCCCTTCGATTCTTCTGCTTTCACGATATCCCGGCACGAATCCGACCCAATCCAGATCCAGATTTTCCACACCGTGGTTTCCCACATTTTTCAGATGATCCCATACACCGTACACACATTTCAGCAATTCATCACGAATTTTCTCACCGTCACGGATAATATCGTCATCCTCACCACCCAGTTCAATCCACCAGTATCCAGAATCGACATTGGAAAAATGCGGAAGTCTTCCACTGCCTTCTTCGAATTTGGTCAACTTGCCTCCTTCCATATGGGATGCAATGCTGTTCGCATGTTCCCGGTATTTCAAATCTTCCTCCGTGTAGTGATTAGCCCATTCCGGACATACAAATTTTACCGGCTCTCCACGGTCCACAGCGGAAAACAACAAAGTGTTTCCCATCGTATCGCTGTTCGGTTCTTCCGGAGCATCGGGTTCCTTAAATTCGTCTCTTCCTTCGCTGCCCATACGCCCCGTTGCACCGCCCATGGTAGCTAAGGTACCGTGCCCTGTGGCATCGACAAAGATGTCTCCGTAGATGGTATACTCGGTTTCCGTACTATTCTGATGACAGACTACGGCCTTTATTTTTTTCCCTTCCAGGATCACATCATCCATATTCGTATTCAAAAAGGATTCCAGATTTTCCTGAAAATGCACTTTTTCCCAAATAACGGAATCAAATACCGGAAAAGATGCATAGGGATTTCTGCGTTTATTTGCCAACAGAATCTCCAGCAGGATTCCTGTCTCTCCAAGATTTTTTTTGGCACCGTGGGAGTTGGCTCCCACAATGTGCATACGGATCTCCGAGCTGGCGTTGCCACCGAACATAGAGCGATTCTGTATAATGGCTGTTCTGGCTCCTTTTCTGGCAGCTGCGATCGCCGCACAGACACCGGCCAGTCCGCCTCCCACTACTACAACTTCATATTTTCTGGTTTCACTGTGAATTGACATATTGTTCTCTTTATTTTCTCCCTTATAGCAATATAGCAGGCACAGAGTCTTCTCCTGTCCTGCCACACTGCATCTGCCATTTTCAATTTATTATCCCTTAACCGCACCTACGGACAAGCCTTTCAGGAAGAACTTCTGTCCGAACAGGAATACGATAAATACCGGTACAACCGCCATACAACAGGCTGCCATGGTCAGGTTATACTGTGTTACCTCTGTACCGACAAACTGATTCAATGCCAGAGGAATCGTCCATTTCTTCCAGTTGGAGATAAATACCAGAGGATCCAGGTAGCTGTTCCACGCATCCAGGAACTGTACGGTCGCCGTTGCCGCAATCGTCGGCTTGACAAGCGGCAGCATGACCTGTGCAAAGGCTCTGTATTCACCGGCTCCATCAATTCTGGCAGCTTCCCGTAGCTCATCCGGAGTACTTAAGAAGGACTGTCTCAACATAAACGTGGAAGATACCGCAATGATCTTCGGTATGATCAGTGACAAATGTGTATTCATCCATCCCAGCTGCATAAACATTATGAATCTGGGAATCAGTGTCAGCTGTGAAGGCACCATCATCTGCGCCAGATATACAATGAACAATACATTGGAGCCCTTGAACTTCAACTTGGCAAATGCATATCCTGCAAGTGTTGCGGAAGTAATTGCCACTACCGTACTGATTACGGCTACCTTGATAGAATTAAAATAAGCCAGGCCGAAATGATAATTTGTGGAGCTGGTCGTTCCTATGCTTAATACTTTCTTATAGTTATCCGGGTAAAAGTACTTCGGAATCCACTCAATAGGGATCTTCATAACATCCGCTTCTGTCTTGAAAGATGCAGAGATCATCCAGACAAAAGGAACAATCATAACCAATGTAACCAGAATAATTACAATGGTGATCAATATTCTGGCTACCTTCTTGGAAACAGGTACATTCTTCCTCATCTTAATCCCTAGCCTTTCTCTTCTTTATTGTTATGTACCCACTGGATAATGGTCACAATAAGCAGCATCACAAACAGAATTACGGCAATTGCCGAAGCATAACCCATCTTATAATACTTAAATGCTGATGTATAAATATAATAAACCAGTGTGTAGGTAGAACTTCCGGGACCACCGCCTGTCATAACGTTCGTATATCCAAATACTTTAAAGCTGGATATAATACCTGTAATTGTCAGGAAAAAGGTCGTAGGTTTCAACAGCGGAACCGTTAACTTGAAAAATTTCTGAACAGAATTTGCTCCGTCAATCTCCGCAGCCTCATACAAATCTCTCGGAAGTCCGGTGATCGCAGCGCTGTACATAAATACACGATATCCAAGACTCGCCCAGATTACGACCAGCATGATCGCAGGAAGTGCCCATTCATAGCTTGCCAGGAATCGAGGAGGATCCTGCCATCCGAGAATCCTCATCAGTTGCGTAAAAGGTCCGTATTTAGAATACAAGGCCATCCACACAACGGAAATTGCCACAATATTACAGATATGCGGCATATACATAGCAACACGTACCACACCTGCTATTTTCTTATGACAAAATTCATCTATCAGCACCGCCATTATAATTGCCAGGAAAAGTCCGATAGGCACAGTTACGACGGTGAAGATCAATGTATTTTTCAAAGATGCAATGAACCATTCATCCGACCACAGATTGATAAAGTTTGTCAGTCCGATAAAATTCCAGTTGCCGAGTCCCTGGGAGAAATTCCAGTCAGTCAGGCTTACATATAAAGAAATTATCAGCGGAATAAGACTGAAACATATTACACCTATCAGACTCGGTGCCAAAAAGGAATATGCAACCAGGTTCTGATGCAATATTTTTCGTCTTTCTCCTTTAGTCTTCTTTTTCTTGCTCTTCATTTGCTTTATCCCTCTTTTGTTCGTTTCAGAGCAGGGACGGTCCGCCTGTGAAAACGACCGTCCCTTCCCACTGCTGTTCTTACTTTTATTACTTCTGACTGCTCAATTCAGTCTGGATCAGTTCGTTACCTCTCTTCTCCATGTTCTGAACGGTCTGATCTACAGACTGTTTTCCATAGCACATAGCATCAAACTCTTCGAACCAGGCAGAACTGATCTCAGAAGAAGCATGTCCTTTAATAGCTGCAACACCCTGTGTGGTATCGAGAGACAGATAGTTCTCCATGGAATCCATATCAATGGAACCCTGTGCCTTCTCTTTCAAAACGCTTAATACTTCATCCTTATTAACACCATTCCACAGAGGGATTCTTCCTCCCTTTACCAGAGGGGACATACCTCCCTTTAAATACCACATTGCAAACTCAAAACTTGCTTCCGGATACTTAGTATTCGCTGAAATACTCAGCAGGTCTCCTGCACCGGTAGTACCAATCTGCTTACGATAAAATTCGGTGTTGTATTTCTCACCATCGGGAACGGGTGCCGGTACCAGTGCAGTTGTGAAATCATGAGGATAATTCTCCTGATCCATACACAGTCTCATCTGTGCTACACCAAGCATGATAGCGCATTTACCCTGAAGGAACGTATTGGCAACGCTGATATCCTCAGAGAATTCATCTTCAATGGGAATCGCATAGCCCTTATCCAGCGTCTCTTTTACAAGATTAAAACCAGCACGATATACATCATTATCAAAATTTACTTCGGTGCCTTCCTCATTTTTGTAAATCTGATTTGCACCCAGTACACCGTCTAATGCATACAGAATACTCTTACCACTCTGCTTACGTGCCCAGCATACGCCGTATACCTTATCCTGACCTTCACCATGTGTCAGCTTCTCGGCATCCGCAAGGAATTCGGAATAGGTCCATCCATCATAAGGAATATCCAGGCCTGCTTCCTTAAACATATCTTCATTGATTAGAATCCATCTGGAGTTCTCGTATTTGGTAGGGAATCCATATACGGAACCATCGTCGTAATGATACTCTGCCATGTTTGCCACACCCAGTTCATCATCCAGGTTGAATCCAATATCATTGAGCATACCGGACATATCCAGTAACAGGTTGGAATCTACACGCTTGTCCATTTTGGTACGTCCGCCATATCCAATGAACAGATCGACATCACCACCACCCATTAAATAGGTCTCCAGCTGAAGGTTACCGTTATCATCATTTACGTATCTTACATATTCCACCTGAAGTCCTTTGTCTTTGTACTCCTCATTGAAGTTGGCACACAGATCATCATATCCGTACTCCGGCTGAACGCCACCCCAGAAATGAAGCGTGATCGTCTTTCCGTCTTCCGTGCCATACCATTCCTTCTCTGCTTCTGTGGTTTCTGCGGCTTCGGTTCCTGCGGCTGCTGTAGTATCTTTCGCTTCTGTAGATGCATTTGTGTCTGTATCTGCTTGTCCACATCCTGCCAGACAGGTACCCAACATTGCCATTGTCAATGCAAGCGCAATTTTCCTCTTCATAATTGTAATCCTCCTACATTTTAGTTTTCTATGGTTAGCCTGAGTTTTTCTCAGGAATACACCCTTACTTCATAAATATGTACGTCTTTTTCCCCATTGGTGGTATGAATCGTAATGGTTACTTTATCACATTCCGTAGGCTCAAAGGTTACAACGTTTTGTCTCTGGTCATTATCTGTCACTTTCTGTTCTGCCATCTTCTGTTCTCCCCGCCAGAGTGTCACAGTGTAATCTTTTACCAATTCGGGAGGTACTCCTATCCTCTGCTGGAGCTGACGTTTCTTCGATAAAGTAATCTTGATCGGATAATTAAAGTTGGAATCAAACGTCAGTCTGACCTGGGATACTTTTTTCACCGAGGCAAGCTTTAAGGTTAACGTCTCTCCTTCCGGGCTTATGCCATCGGAGCTCCACATATTTCGAATTCCGTTTTCATCTCTGGACACTCCGTTGATCACTTTCTCCGGAGCGAACCCTTCTCTGGCAGAGGTTGCACTGATCTGCGCGGTTCTCGCCAGATCCTGCGGATCGGTGTTTCGATAACCCGGAATATAACAGTCATCCTTCAGCAGAAGCTGTTGCAATTCCTCCATGTGCTCCGGCATATCTTTCGGCCCGCAGTGATATTTGATGCAAAGTGCTGCTGCGGTTCCCGCTGCCTGTCCTCCTATGGCACAGGTTCCCATAACTCTTGTGGATCCCATCGCCATTTTGGTAGCGCTGATATTGCGTCCCGCCATCATCATATTGGGAATATTTCTGGAGCAATATGACCGGTACGGAATCGTATAGGCTCCGTCAAAGCTGACAACTCTGGAAGGAAGTTCATCAAAATCATATAGACCTCCGGGAGTATGGATATCCATCGCCCAGCCGCCATATGCTACAGCATCCTCGAATACCCTGTTGGATAAGACATCATTTTCATTTAATATATAATCTCCTACCAGACGCCTGCTCTCTCTGACACCGGGCAGCATACCGACCCATTCCAGATCATAGTTCTCGGCTCCATGGTCACCACCGTTTTTCAGATGATCCCATACCCCATAGATACAGGACACCAACTCATCACGGATTTCTTCATACTCATCTATGATATCTTCTGTCTTGCCGGGAAGCTCGATCCACCAGTATCCATAGTCCACAGAGGAGGTACTGTAGGAGGTCATACGTAAGTATGCCTTATCCACATCTCCCTTTGTCTTAGCTTCGTGCACGGCAGAGTGTGTTCTGTATTTGAGTTCCTCTTCCGTAAAATGTCTGGCGATCTTCGGCCGTTTAAAATTCACCGAATGACCTCTGTCCACCGCCTTGAATAACAACGTATTTCCCATACGATCATTATTGGGCTGTTCCGGCGCATCCGGTTCATTGAATTCTGCTCTTCCCTCGCTGCCGGTACGATATTCCGCTCCTGCATAATATCCCAGTGTTGCATTGCCGGTACAGTCAATGAATATGTTCCCTCTGATCTGCCAATGTGTCTCTGTCGTGATCTGGTATGCGTCGATTTCACGGATCTCATTGCCTTCCATCCGGCAGTCCTCCATTGCGGTACTCAGATACACTGTCAGCTGCGGCTGACTCTTCACTGCGGTAAATAATACCATATCCCAGATCGAATAATTAAAATAATCATTTCTGCTCTTGTTGTCAAGCATGATTTCATGGAGAATTCCGCTCTCTTCAAGCTCCGGTTTCGCAAGATTCTCGGATGCTCCGCAGATATGCATTCGGATTTCACTGGATGCATTTCCTCCCAGTACATGTCTGTCATGCACCAACGCTGTCCTGGCTCCGTGTCTTGCAGATGCAAGTGCCGCACAGATGCCAGCCATTCCACCACCGATTACTACAACATCATATTCAGCTTTTTTAACTTTTCTGTTCTCTGACATTTCGTTCACCTTTTATGTTGTAACTTATGTCTATATAATATGCTTATGTATGTAATATGTCAATACATATTTTGAAATTTATGTTGCAAATGTCTGTTATATTTAGAACATAATAGGAAAATTGCTTCTTTTTCTGCATTAAACCCATACAAATATATTTCAAATTATACTTCTTCCAAGTAATGAACACCCTCTATTTGACTCACTTCCGACAATACTTCTGCATGATTTTTTCTCTTTTTCAGATCCAGCATCATTGTAAGGACAATATCCGATCCCTTTAAGGTCTTATCTCTCTTTTTCTCCACGGAACTCAGCTCATATCCACACTCATTGATATAGTCATAGACTCCCCTTGTCATTGACTTATCAATTTCCATATACAGACCAATGTAACGATTGTACTGCTCCTGCACACGACTGACTCTGGCAATTCCGAACATTGTGACAATGATCAGTGCAAACATCATCAGACTGACCTCCAGCATTCCGGATCCCAACATAATTCCAAGGGTTGCCGTTGTCCACAATCCGGCAGCCGTTGTCAATCCTCTGACCTGGTTTTTCCCGGTAATAATGATGGTTCCCACCCCCAGGAAACCAATACCGCTGACCACCCCGGCAGGAATACGTCCCATATCTGTCCTTCCGACGCCCAGGGCTGTTCCAAGGTAGATATTGACGACAGCGGAAGCCGCCGCTCCGATACATACCAATGCGAAGGTCCGCATTCCTGCCGGATGATGCTTCGTCGCTCTCTCCAGTCCGATCACACAACCCAATACAGCCGCAAACAGCAGCCGCAAAGCTATGGCTCCATTCGTAAATTCCGCAAAATAATTCGCAAAGTTCTGCATATGTATTTCTCCTTTCATACTTCCATATAAGAAAGGCCGGCATAGTCACCTGTCGCGGACTGTACCGGCCTTCATTATCCTTTAAAATATCTACTGTTTTACAGCACTTTCCTTATTACAAATAACATAATTACAGCTTCAGAAGATATTCTCCCAGCGCATAAGAGAAATCTACCAGGTACGGCTGTACCTCCTTGGGATACATACTGGTAAGATGGTGTGTTTCAAAAGCAAAACACTCCTGATAATCAATATCCCGCAGAGCCTGCACTACCTCTTTCCAGGGAATCGTTCCATTAAACGGTGAGAAATGCTCGTCCTTGATACCGTAATTATCGTTAATATGGGTAGCCTTCAGATGAGATCCCACCTGACGGATCATATCGGGAACATTCAGACCCACCATATTTGCATGACCTGTGTCAATACATATCTGTACATTAGGATTGTCAATGACATCGATCAGCTCCAGCAGTTCTTCCGCACAGCTGCCGTAATGAGTAGGCTTTGTCATGTTCTCAATAGCCATTCCCACATGATGATCCGCAAAAATTTCACCCCAATGCTTCATGTATTCTCTGTTATATTCAAAAGATTTTCTGTAATCATAGCCGCCACCGTTGCGTCTTACAGTGTAGGGATGAACTACCATCCACTTTACTCCCAATGCTTCTGCTGCCAGAACACTGCGTCGCATAAGCTCCTCTCCCAGCTCTCCGTCCGAACGGGTCAGATCCGCATTAAATGCATTTCCAATGGTCCAGTAGGCATGTGCCTGGATGTATTTCACACCGAGTTCTTCTGCCAGTGCTGCGGTATCCGCAATCCATTTTTCCCAGTTCTCTCCTCTTAAGGGCTGTCCTTCCCTGCAATGGCTGCAAAGACATGCATCTACATATTTATATCCCGCCTTTGCACAAGCCCTGGTGGACACGTCAATGGGAATCTGATAAGGTCTCTTATCATCGAAATCCATAATGTTAGTTGATGTTGCGAGTTTCATTTTTTATCCTCCATTCTTTTTTTTAGAATTGCTTCTTCCATAATTCTGTAGTTCTCACTATATACTCACTTGTATAATATGTCAATACATATAAAGCATATATTTTATCATTTTAAGTAAAACATGCGTTATTGTACGTACATAATTAGCAAGAAAGACCGGAATAGTCTTTTGTTGCAAACTGTACCGATCTTTCTTATTATTTTATATTACGGTTTTATACAGACAAAATTTTCATGGATTCACCCCAGGATTTCTCCCTCCTGCAGAGACTCCACTGAGCATATTTCTCAGATGCTTATTTTTTTTGTATAGTTCTTCATAAGCCGCCCGATGTATCTCATCCGGTTTATAAATCTTAAAATCATGGATCCCCATATGAGCATAGGTTTCCTGAATGCTTGTGTAAATTCCGGCTGCCATTGCCGCAAACATTGCTGCTCCCAACGCCGGGCCCTCTGCAGTCTTTGCCACCAGAACCTCCCGACGCAGTAAATTTGCATATTCCTGCATCAACAGGGGATTTTTCTCGGTAATGCCGCCCGTTGCCAATACACGTCCGATTTTTACGCCCTGTCCGGAAAGGCTTTCCAGAATAGTTCCGGTTCCGCAGGCGATTGCCTGTAATAATGCCAGATAAATGTCTTCTGTCCTCGTATCCATTTCGAGGCCGGACATGCATCCCCGCAACGTCAGATCACAGGGAGCATTCCTGCTGCCACTCCACCAGTCAACCGCAACAACTTTATTCATCCATGGCTTTTCAATGCGCCCGACAAGGACCTGATGGGGAGAAATTTTTCGTTCTTCCGCCTCTCTGTGTACCTGCCATCCCGCCATATGCTCTACAAACCACCCCAGCATATTGCCGGTACTGCTCTGACCGGTATCAATACCACAGCTTCCGGTTACCATTCCATCCCGCGCTACACCACATACATCTTTTAACTCTTGTAGTTTTTCATCCTGTACCGTACACACATTGGATGTCCCTACGATCAATGCAACATCTCCCGGCGTGAAAGCTCCCATTGTTGCCAGAGATGTATGTCCGTCCAGCATACCGGTTGCTACCGGAATCTGCTCCGGCAGTCCCAGTTCTCTGCTCAATTCCGGTCGAAGCATCCCTGCGATTTCTCCCATTTTACAGATATCGCCCCGGAGAAAATGGCAGTATTCATTATAAAATCCGGGGCGAAGTCCATTCAGAAAAGTCCTCTCGGGAAAACCCAGATCTTCTGCCCATAAGCATTTATAACTCAGAGATCCAATGCTTCTTACCAATTGCCCCGTAAGCCGATAGGTAAGAAATTCACACAAATCCATTGCCAGATCTATTTTGGCGTAAATCTCCGGTGCCTCGTCCCGCACCTCCAGCAATTTCGGAAGCATCCATTCACAGGAAATGCTTCCTCCGGTTCTCCCTAAAAAAGGTTCCTGCAGATTTCTTGCCAGATTCAGAGCCTCGTCTGCTTTCTCCTGCGCCCGGTGATACTTCCACAGTTTCACTCTGGCATGAGCTGCTTCCGACCATCCATCCAGCTCCGACAGTGCCCGACCATCCTCTGCCAGTAATACCATTGTCAGAGAAGTGGCATCAACACAGATCCCCGCTACCGTTTTCCGATATTCTTCCGGTATTACGTTACGCAGTAACTCATATAAAGTTATTTCATAATCCGTTGCACAGGGAAGATTTTCTGCACAGTCAATCGCCGGTACCGGTGTACTGTTATAGGGATATTCTTTCCGGCAGGAATATATAATTTCGCCGTTCTCTGCATTTACCAGCACCGCCCTGGCAGACTGGGTTCCAAAATCCACGCCAATCACTGTCTTTGAAACTGTTTTCATACACGATCTCCTATTGGGCTTTATTCCTTTGGCATACAGGTACACATGGTTTTTACTTCATGACGTTTGCCATTATGGATCTCATCAATCACACCCGGAAGTTCATCCAGGGAATATCTTCCCGTAATAAGATCCTTTACCTGGAATCTTCCTTCATCCAGCATTTGTACAGTATATGCCCATTCATTCACAGGGAACGGCGCACGACTGGAATTCCATACTCCGTGGATGGCCAGTTCCTTACGCAGCATCTGGCTGTGAATTGCCAGTGGAAGGGTAGCATCTCCGGAGGGATTGCCTAACAGAGAAATGGTTCCTTTTGCTCTGACACATTCCACACAGCTGCTTAATACAACACCGGCTCCGGTTCCTTCGATGGCTGCATCTGCCAGTTTTCCATGATTTCTGTTGCAAATTTCTTCCGGTACATTGCTTGTCCGGGAGTTGATGGCATCCAGTCCTTTTTCTATGGCAAATTCTACTTTATCCTGCGCAATATCCACCAATAAAGGGGTTGCTCCAAACAATTTTACCCAGCGGGCTGCCATAATACCAATCGGTCCTGCTCCGAAGATGACCACATATTGCCCCGCCTGTACATCTGCTCTTCGTACTGCATGCTGTGCAACACAAGCCGGTTCTGTCATAGCCAGTTCTTCCATGGATGCATTCTTCGCTACGATCAGCTGCCATTTGGACGGAAGCAGACAATATTCTGCAAATCCACCGTCTCTTCTGGATCCCAGATAATCATAATGCTCACACATAGCATAGTTTCCTGTCACGCAGGGATCACATTTCCGACAGGGGATCAGCGGATAAATTGCAGCTTTGGTTCCAATCAGTGCTTCATTCTCTTTAGATCCCGCTGCGACAACCTCTCCTGCGAACTCATGACCTATGGTCAACGGATAAATTCCGCTGCTGGTACCATGCTCATAGGTTCTCGGATAATCGGAACCGCATACACCGCAGGCGCCCACTTTGATTAAAAGTTCTTCTCCCTTCGGCACAGGTACTTCCATTTCATCGCATCTGAGATCTCCGATGGCATGTAATCTGACAGCTTTCATTTTCTTAATATTTTTTGTCTCACTCATGGTTCTTCTCCTTTTAGCTTTTATAAGTTACGCATCCATGCAATTGCCATTGTTATCCAGCATTCACACTCTCTTTGTATCCGCTCTCCCTGAGGATTATCTGTCAACTCATTTGCTAGAGAAAGTCCATGACATCCCCTTTCAAAAAGATGGAATTCTACCGGTATATGATGTCTGCGAAGCTCTGTGGCAAATAGCAGCGAATTCTCCACCGGCACCACCGTGTCCTCATAGGTGTGCCAAATAAAAGCACGCGGGACATATTCATTTACCTGTTTTTCCAAAGATGTCTTTTCCAACATTTCTTCTGTATATTGATCTCTCAACAAATTATTAAAAGAACCACGATGTGCAAATTCACCGGAAGTAATTACCGGATAAGAAAGAATCATTCCGTTGGGTTTTAAAATATCTTTTGATACCTGAAGCTTATTACTTACAAAATCCTCATGCCAGAATACACCATAACTTGCCGCCAGATGTCCACCTGCTGAGCAGCCTTCCACCACAATCTTATTCGGGTCTACATGCCATTCCTCTGCATGCTTCCGGACCAGTTCTACGCTTTTGGCAAGTTCCAGCAGTGCGGTAGGAAAAGTAGCCGGTTTCACAGAATACCACAAGACTGCTGCATGAAATCCTGCTGCCACAAATTGCAATGCAAGCATTTCTCCCTCCCGTTCCGAAGTAAACCAATAGCCTCCTCCCGGACACAAAATAATCAACGGGCGTGTCTCCGTTTTTATAGAATCAGAATGACTGATTAAGTAAGTATTCAGTCTTGCATATTCCTGTGAATTTTCATTCTTAATATCAAATGTTTCACAAATCATATCTTTATTCCTCCATACTTTTTTTAAATTTTGCTATATTTTCCTCGATAGATCCATTTTTCCCAAAAATACTGGAAGTGCCGCATACAAAAGCTCTTGCACCCGCGTGGTACATTTTAGGTGCATTTTCAAAACTTACATTTCCATCCACTTCTATAAACACGTCTTCGTGTCCGG
Organism: Lachnospiraceae bacterium; assembly: GCA_003447295.1. Taxonomy (GTDB): domain Bacteria; phylum Bacillota; class Clostridia; order Lachnospirales; family Lachnospiraceae; genus Acetatifactor; species Acetatifactor hominis. The sequence goes on along the minus strand of DLZQ01000090.1, from coordinate 2,255 downwards.
TTTTATCCAGCAGTTCTCTCAGACGGGTTATTTTCCCCAGCGTCTGCGGAACCAACTTCTGGCCGGCGAAACCGGGATTGACCGTCATCAGCAATACGCCGGATACATCATCCAGCACATCCTCCAACATGCAGAGCGGAGTAGCAGGATTCAGTGCAACCATGGAATGTGCCCCATAATCCGCAATCTTTGCCAGTGTTCTCTGCAGGTGTCTTGTGCTTTCTGCGTGAACAGACACATATTCACCGGGCTGAATATCAAACCAATCCAGTTTTTCTTCGGGATTTTCGACCATCATATGAATATCCAGGGGAATATCCGTTACCTCTCTTAAATGTTTGATACTCTCTGTTCCGAGCATCAGATTCGGAACAAATTTTCCATCCATTACATCAGCATGGATCATTGCAATTCCATTTTCCTTTAATTGTCGGAAAATGTTCTTCGTATCCTGCCATTCCGATATACACATGATAGACGGTGCAATCATTATTTTTTCTTCCATTTTATCCTGCATTTCTTTGTTCCTTTTCCTTTCGTTTTTCAAAATGAACAATTTCGCTCATAAATATGTATTGAATTTTCCGTTGGTATACCATATAGTATTACTAAGATACAGATCTTTTATATAGCTTATTTTTCGAAGTTCTGTATCTTTACCCTTAGTATATCTTTCTCCTCTTTGAATGCAACCGATGGCGGCTATCTTGCATGACAGAGCATAATTCATACATATTCAATCATTTTCGATCAGGAGTAAACATATGTTAGAAGTAGAACGATTTGAAAAAATAATGGAATATTTAAGAGAAAAAAAGACGGCACCGGTAAGTGTTCTTGCAAAACGCTTATTCGTTAGTGAGGCAACCATGCGCAGAGATCTCTCAGAGTTAGAGCGAAGAGGACTGGTAAAACGTCTTCATGGCGGTGCCATTCTTTTAGATGGTGCCAATCAGGAACTGCCTCTATACCTGCGGGAGCGTCAGAATACGGATGCCAAAAGAATCATCAGTGAAAAAGCCTCCCACCATATCGTGGAAGGCCAGACAATTTTTCTCGATGCTTCTTCGACCGCGCAATATCTGATTCGGTATTTTGAAAATTTTCAGAATCTGACCATTATCACAAATGGTTTGAAAACAGCTCAGGAATTAAATTCCCTGAGCCATAGAATTTACTGCACCGGAGGACTGCTTCTTCACAATTCCTCGGCTTATGTAGGAGACTTTGCCGCTGATTTTGTGCGGAATTTTAATGCTGATATTATGTTTTTCTCAAGCCGTGGAGTATCGGAAAGCGGTCAGATCACCGATGCATCCCGGGAAGAGACTTACATTCGTCAGGTCATGCTGCAACAAAGCCGCAAACATATTTTTCTATGTGATCATAATAAAATCGGTCAGGTCTATTGCTACAACTTATGTAATGTATCACAGCTGGACGATTATATTACCGACCTGTAACCATTCCGAATAGTTACTCTTTCCAATGTAATCTGTGCAGCTCTCCATCCCTCTGCATGCTCTCGAATCCCTGCTGTCTGAGCGCCTCATATAATACGATGGCTACGGAGTTGGACAGATTCAGGGAACGGATCTCGGGAAGCATGGGAATACGGATGCAGGTCTCTTCATGCTCTACCAGGATCTCTTCCGGGATTCCGGCGCTCTCCTTGCCGAACATGATATAGTCGTCCGGTCCGAATTTTACATCGGTGTAGGTCTGGTGTGCTTTTGTGGTTGCCATCCAGATCTTCGCTCCGGGATGCATTTCCCTGAACTCCTGAAAATTCATATATCGGGTGACATCCAGATGCTGCCAGTAGTCCATACCGGCTCTCTTGATCTCTTTTTCATTTAAGCGGAAGCCTAACGGCTCGATCAGATGCAGGCTGGTGCCGGTAGCCACACAGGTTCTTCCGATATTTCCGGTGTTTGCCGGGATCTCCGGCTGGTGTAATATAATATGCATATTTTTTCCTTTACAACATAGTAACTATCCGGCACCGCTTACAGCCTATGGTTCCGAATAGTTACTGAAAAATGCTTGTAACTATTCATAACCCCATTCGCAAAACCGCTACTTCGTAGCTTTACTTTTGCTCATGTGGTTACTTCGCCATATAAAACTGCTTATCTGCCTGAATGCAAGCATTCGCAGAACGCAGTTTTGCATGGCTCTGAATAGTTACAAATGCTTTATTTATTTTTTTGTTCTGCTCTCAGTTTCTCTACAAAATGTCCCAGTCTGCCAAT